>JBGTCB010000829.1:0-2534 GCA_041748995.1 Saprospiraceae bacterium
CAATGGCCCTGCAGTAGTGACAAAAGCAGGAAATCGAGATGATGCCACTCTTGTAGACTGACTCTTGTACCCGGTACAGATTGAACCATGGCAAATGAATCCATGTCACCTACGGTATAAAAACCGGACGATATCGCCAGAACCAGGACATGGAAACCAGAGTTAGAGTAAGAATTAGAACCACCACCATCGAAAATTCACCTGCAATGAACAAGGATCCCAATCCAAATAATATCCATCTTAAATACTCGAATAAAAAAGACCATTTCTTTTTTTCAAAAATTCCTCCAATATTGGTGATTGACCAGATGATGAAAACTGCAATTCCGATCTGCTCCCATCGGGTAAACTTATCGAGATTAAAAAGAAATCCGGAAGTGACTGCCAGAATAATCAGATACTGTACCAGAATATAATAATTTAATCCCAGAGGAATCATGGTGTCAAACACTTGTACCTGAGTTGGTTGAAAATCTCTCGGAGCCCGGTAACCACCCAGGTCTTCGGGTAACCACCCGGGTTTATTAAAAAGGACCCGGAACCGGTCGGCCATTGACATGTCTTTTTTCAAATCCTGCCAAAGGTCTGCATACCAGTCAAAATTAGCCCAAAGAGGATTCCAACTCGATAAAGGTTTGGTAACTCCGTAGACTACTTCTTCCTCTTCCTCCTGAAACGTCCCAAACATCCGATCAAAAATAATCAAAGTACCTCCATGGTTTTTATCAATATATTTAGGGTTACGGCCATGGTGAACCCGGTGATGTGAAGGAGTATTAAATATGTACTCAAACCAGGCTGGCAATTTGTGGATGGCCTTGGTATGTATCCAAAATTGATATAAAGTCTGAAAAGCATTGATCGTCACAAAAGAAATAGGATTAAATCCAATAAATGCCAGAGGTAAATAAAATATCATCGAAATAAAACCCTGAAAACTCGATTGCCGCAATGCAACCGATAAATTATACTCTTCACTTTGATGATGGACTATATGTGTACCCCAAAAGAGACTGACCTCATGTGCCAGACGATGAAACCAATAGTAAAAAAAATCAATTCCAATAAAAAGGAGTACCCATGTAATTAGATTTTCCTGGATATTAAATATTCGATGATTTTCATACAAATAAATATATCCAATGATCAAGATGGTCTTGCTGAATACTCCGGTAATCTGTTGGACAATACCACAACTGATATTCGTAACGGCATCATTGAAACGATACCAGCCACTTTTCTTCATCTTATTAATTAGTAGTTCAACCCCTATTAATATGAAGAAGATCGGTATAGATAGCACGATGTAGTCCATGCTGATAAAGATACAGAATTGGGCTTAAATCTGTTCTACTGGTAATTGTTCAAAAGGGCAAAATCGATATCCCCAAAAAAAAAGGGAAAAAGTTCCCGGGCAGGTACCTTTTCCCTATAAACACACTCAAATCCGTAGTAGAATGTAATCTTAACGGTTTCAGTACATTTTATAT
Organism: Saprospiraceae bacterium; assembly: GCA_041748995.1. Classification (GTDB taxonomy): domain Bacteria; phylum Bacteroidota; class Bacteroidia; order Chitinophagales; family Saprospiraceae; genus JABDMH01. Next base: position 1,491 of record JBGTCB010000829.1, read on the forward strand.
ATTTTCAATTACCATGCCATAAATGTTAAGAAGAGATCATCTCCTGATGCCATGATTGAATCCGGGAGCCTAACATACCTGAGATAAAGGCAAAATACAAGTGACTCAATTAAGACGATAAGCAAATGATTGTACGGGCTGTAGCCACTTCATATTCAATAAGCCACCATAATCTTACATGCATCCTCCCCTTAATTTCCTACCACCCAGCTGGTTCTTTTGGCTTGTGCTTGCCGGCAGCTCTTTGTGGAGCTCCCGATTCGACTCTGAATAGGATCGGGGAGCCAACCCGAACACTGGCAAAATCTAGAGACAAGAAATACCACAATTCCACCCCCTGCCCCCTCAAGGGGGAAATCTGACCAATAAAACTTGACTAACTCCTCCGGAGAAAGAACCCATAATACCATAATACTATAACACCACTACACAACACCTTTCAAAAGCGATGTACGAATTAAATTATTGCCTAGCATTTTTCTTCGTAAGGATCAATTAAACAACTCACAAATTCAACAGTTAAACACCTTACTCAATAAACACCATCCTCTTCGTGGCAAGGTAATCTTTGGTTTCCAGCTGATAGTAAAGGACTCCCCTGCTGTGGAGGTCATCACCGTCTATGGTGACTTGATTATAACCCCGTTGGAAGTCTCCCTCTACCCTTTTCATCAAACGACCAGTGACATCAAATATGCTCAGATGGGCTGGCATCGCCTCCGGTAGCCTAAACCCAATCACTGTCTCGCTCCGGAAAGGATTGGGCTGGTTTTGCTCCAGGGCAAAGCTACTACCCAGGCCATGCTGCTGCAAACCCGCATCTCCCGAAATAGTTATTCCCTCCTGATCTCCCGGCATGCGATCCAGACTTGGTTTAGACTGGGTATGGGTCATATTCTCCTCCAGGGTCATCCCATCCTCTCCACTCCCCTGGGGAATGCATCCACTGAAATCGGTCTGAACGATCAACACCGCATCACAGTAGTCCCGCGTCAAACTGGGATGACTGATCATCCAAATCCGCACCACCCGAGTGCCGATATC
>JBGTCB010000830.1:0-3928 GCA_041748995.1 Saprospiraceae bacterium
GTCCAACAGGCGACCCTCAACAAACGTACTGACATCAGCACTTAGTTCAACAATTTTCAAACCCGTGATCGTCTCGGCAAGATTCTCCGCATGAGTACCAATGTCTCCCACGGCACCAGCTTTCCCTGACTTTGTCGGATCGGTTCTCCAGGAAGCCTGTTGTTGTCCGGTTCGTTCAAGAGGTGTAGACAACCAGCCCTGCGGATATTCGACCACGATTTTCCTTATTTTACCAAAAACACCTGAAGTAAGCATCTCCCGGGCTTGTTTGACCATAGGGTATCCGGTATAAGTATGGGTTAAAGCAAACACCAGATCCTTGCTCTTTACCAGGGCTTGCAGTTGTTTTCCTTCCTCAAGATTAAAAGAGAGTGGTTTCTCACACACGACATGATATCCATTTTCGAGGGCTAATTTTGCCGGCTCAAAATGGACATGATTTGGTGTGACTATCGATACGAAATCCATACGCTCCTCAGGACCTAGCCGGCTTTCTTTTTCAAACATTTCCAGATAGGTGCGATAAATACGTTCCGGTTTAAGAAATAAATCCTGGCCGGACAACACGGCAATTTCAGGATCAACATGTAAAGCTCCCGCTACCAGTTCGATTTGCCCATCTATTGCAGAGGCAATCCGGTGCACCGCACCAATAAAGGCTCCTCGGCCGCCACCGATCATGCCCATTCTAATTTTTCTGCTCATGAAATATATTTGTGAGGTTAGAAATAAAAAATGTAGTCGTCAAAAAACGGTTGCTAATGATAAGGATATTTTTGCGAAAGAACAACGAAGCCGGAGCAAACCATTTGTCTTTTGGCAAGTTGAGATTTACTGTTAAATTTAAGGACTGCTATAATCTGTAAAACAATTATAAACCAATGAGAATCGTAAAAGGAGATAATGAATATTTTCCAGGGATAGGAAAAATCGAATATGAAGGCTTGGATTCAGACAATCCACTTGCCTTTAAATATTACGACGCTACCCACTTTGTTGGTGGGAAGAGCATGCAGGACCACTTTCGATTTGCTGTGGCCTACTGGCATAGTTTCTGTAACGAACTGGCCGACCCATTCGGCAGTGGTACCCGGCCTATGCCCTGGCTTGACCATGCGGACGCGATGACCAGAGCCTTCCAGAAGATGGATGCCGCTTTTGAATTTATCACGAAGATGGGTATACCTTATTATTGTTTTCATGATTTCGATTTGGTGGAAGAAGGTGGCAGTATTCTGGAAAGTGAAAAAAGATTACAGCAAATGATCGACTATGCCCGGGAGAAACAGCAGGAATCGGGAGTTAAGTTGCTCTGGGGCACCGCCAATCTGTTTTCCAATCCAAGATATATGAATGGAGCCGCGACCAATCCTGATTTTTTGGTACTCAGTCACGCTGCGACCCAGGTCAAAAACGCGATTGACGCAACCATTGCACTGGGAGGCGAGAACTACGTCTTTTGGGGTGGCCGCGAAGGTTATATGTCATTACTCAATACCAATATGAAGCGGGAACAGGATCATATGGCACAGTTCTTACACCTGGCCAAAGACTATGCCCGCAAGCAAGGATTTAAAGGCACGTTCCTCATCGAACCCAAACCCATGGAGCCGATGAAACATCAGTACGATTTTGATGCCGGAACAGTAGTCGGATTCTTACGTAACTACGGGCTTGAAGATGATTTTAAGCTCAACATTGAAGTGAATCATGCTACATTGGCCGGCCACACCTTTCAACATGAATTGCAGGTGGCTGCTGATGCTGGCATGCTCGGTAGTATCGATGCCAACCGCGGTGACTATCAAAATGGCTGGGACACAGACCAGTTTCCTGTCAATTTATACGAGCTTGTACAGGCCATGCTGGTAATCCTTGAAGCCGGTGGTCTGCAGGGAGGGGGTGTAAATTTTGATGCAAAATTGCGCCGTAATTCGACAGATGTCGAAGACATGTTTCTGGCGCACATCGGTGGCATAGACACTTTTGCCCGGGCACTCATTGTCGCGGATAAAATTCTGAAGAAATCGGACTATCTGAAATTGCGTCAGGAACGATATAGCTCCTTTGATCACGGCTTTGGAAAAATGTTTGAAGCAGATACACTTACCCTCGAAGAACTTCGTGAATTTGCAATCGAAAATGGAGAACCGGTCATGAAGTCCGGTAAGCAGGAACTCATGGAAAACCTGATCAACCAGTATCTTTGATCCTCTTCCACCAGGAGCAGTACTCAAACTTTATGCTTTAGGACTTCTGCATTGATCTGAATATTTCAGCTGCCCTAAAATGATAAAAGATCCTGCGAAAGATTCACCGGATCTTTTATCATCGAGTACCTAATGTTAATGGGCTACTTGAATTTCCTTGCGATTTCGAACCCAGAAATGAAGTATTGTAAACAGAACAATCAAAACCAGTGGAACGAGGGCCATGGTAGAAAGTGTCATCTGGCCTGTAGCTACATCAAGAGCCTCACCACTTAAGCCTTGCTGAGCCGCTTTAACCCTGTTACTATCGATAAGCCCCCCAAAAATTGGCATGACCAGACCGGAAGCAAACATGCCCATAGCCCCGACTATTGACATGCCTAATGCACCACTTTCAGGAATATACCGGGCAACAAAACCAATCATATTGGGCCAGAAATAAGCGATTCCCAAACCGTAGACAATCGCAGCAATATAGACCATTCCACCAGACTGGTTGCTCAAAAGATACAATCCAATTGACGCACAAATTGCCGAACCCAGAAGCACACCTGTGGTGCTGAATTTAGCGACCACTTCACCGCCAAAGTATCTTGCGATGGTCATTAATCCAAAGGTGAGGGCCATTACCAGCATTGGTGTAGCACCGCTACCTTTCAAGGTTAGAGGAACCCAGTTATTTGGACCAAACTCAGAAATAGCGGTTAAAGCCATACAAAGCAGAATAAAAATGAATAGTGGTGTCAACATAGAGCTCATATTACCTGATAGAGTTGCACTTTCCTGTGATTTCGGCGTAGGCCATTTTTGTCCGAAAAACAAATACGCATAAATAATGGTTGGGATCAGGATTACTGCAATCTGCATCTGCCAACTCCAGCCAATCGAGGTCATTCCCTGAGACAATAAACTAGCAACCAGGATTCCTCCAGGAAACCACATATGGAACCTGTTTAGCATCTTGCTTATCTTATTACCCTGGTAGGCATCAGCAATCATTGGATTACAAGCAGCTTCTGTGCATCCATTGCCTAAACCTATCAACAGAGATGAAACCAAAAGGACGAAGTAACTGCCTGCAAAAATCGTCAGAAGAATACCGGCAGCATGGGCAAAAAAGGCAAATTGCATAATGATAGCACCACCGACCCGATGATAGATCAAGCCACCAATGATCATCGAAATAGGAAATCCCCAAAACCACATTTGATTTGTAAAGCCCAGTTGGGTCGCCGATAATCCGAGTTCTGTCTCAAGCTGCGGCATTATGCCCGCCCGAAGACTAAAGGAGAATGCGGTAGTGATCAGAGCGAAGCAACTACCATAAAAAAGTCGTTTGTCGTTTACCATGTGAAGTTTTCGTTTAGTTTGAAGTTCTAATCAAAGTTAATATCAATACGTACTCATCATCATTCGTATGATGGGTATCTTTTGTTTCCTATTGTCTACATTAAGATGTTGGTTTCTTCGGCAGATTGATATTCAAAAAACATCTTTATTTGGGAAAGTTACTAAAATGAGAAATATTTTCTAAGAAAGCGGCAAATTAATAAGTTTGGAGGAAATTGTGCATTTCCAATGGTTTGAATTGGCCCCTATATACAGGATATTTTTTATTTGTAATAAATTGAATATCAACTATTTATAGAATACAACCTATCACCGTATCAACTTAGACGGCTATTGAAATACCTCATCTACGCTGATATTGGCAGATC
>JBGTCB010000831.1:0-14755 GCA_041748995.1 Saprospiraceae bacterium
TAATGAAAATTCTTTGATTTGGTTGCCGTCTATCCTCCTCGGATCAGTACCCACTTGTAATCCACCACGGTACATTGCCCGCTTAAAAAAGGAGTTGTACGAACTGGCATCCGGTACATATTGCAGGCCCAGGCCTACCTGAAATGCATTATTCAAGGTATAGTCGCTAATCTCATTTTCATAACCTTTACCATGGACAAATCTCATATTGGCTCCTACTAACCATCGGGTGCCACGATGATACACGATCCCCACAGAGAGATCTCCCGGCAGTTTCCCAAATCGCTCCACATCTTCCCGATAATATATTGTATCTGTCTCCTCGTCAGGAAATTCATCGGACAAGCCCTGATAGGTCAATCCTTTTAGTGAACTAAAATCTCCGGATAAAGTTCGGAAACGTGTTTTAGCCGTAGACGACAAGCCTATGGTAATAAGTTTTATATCTCTTGGATTTTCAGCTCCTTTACCATGAGATAAATCAAATCGATATTGTAAACCACCTCTCAGTATAAGACCACGATAACTTGCTTCATTACGGAAATAATTGTCAAATGCCAGAGGTAAATCCCTATAGAGAATGGCTTGTTCATTTTTAATTTCTCCAAATAAATAACCGATCATGAACCCACCATAGAATCGTTTGTGCTTGATTCCATTGCTCCAGACTACTTTATTCAAACCTCCGGTCCCTTGGTTTTCTTCTACAACTCGACCGATATTTTCCAATGTTCTTTCTGAACTCGAATAATGATTGACCCTGGTGTATGGCAGCAGAGAAAATGCCATACCCCAGTTAAAATCCTGACTCTTTCGATCAAGCAGACGGTTTACGGGGTTGATAACAGGAAAAGCCAGAGAAAAATAGTTGAGGTTACCTCCCCAATAGTTCTCGCTTTGGCCGGTTGATTCTGCAGTCAGTTTCGAACGGTATGCATTAAAACCCAATTCAAATGAGGTTGCCTGTAATCCAGCAAGTGATGCCGGATTGGACAGGTTGGTGAAATATGGATCTGAAAAACCTGTCGATATGCCACCAAGTGCCCGAATAGAGGCGAAATCATCAGAGATAAAATCACCCAGGCCGAAACGGGAATAAGGTGAATTGACACTATTTTGTGCTATAGAACAAAAATGCCAGAGAGCGCCCACTACAAGAAGGAAAATCTTAACCGTGTTTTTGCACATTGTAGTCTAGAATTTCATTAAGACCTTGAAGCACCAAATATGGCGCAGCAAATATCTTTGTTTTCAGTTTATTAACAAAAAAAGGACCATCACCACCAGTTAAGAGAACGTTAAGTTTACCAAACGATTTCTTATATTCTGAGATGAAGCCTTCGACTTCATGGACCGCACCGCTACAAGCCCCTACCTGCAAGGCTGACGTAGTATCGGTTCCTATGGCTTGATAACGTTCATAAGGCTCCACTTGTGGCAATCTTCCTGTCAATAAGTGCATTGCCTTCAGACGCATATATAGCCCCGGGGAGATATTCCCCCCCTTATATTCTCCTTTTTTCGTGATGATCTCGTATTTAATGCAGGTGCCAACATCAATCACCATACTATTTTGGTTGGGAAACAGAGCCCAGGCTCCTACCACAGACGCCAATCGATCCAGACCCAAGGTGTCAGGCGTACGGTATTCAATTTTAACCGGAAGTGTCATATTGACTGATAGCAGGTAAATACGATCATCTGTCTTTATTAATTGCAACATACTTTTAGTAAGATGCGTCACACTGGAAATTATGACGTACGATATCTGCTGTTGTTTGATGATATTCTGAAGTAAAGGCACGGTTAATCTTTGGAGATACTCAGAATTCACCATGGTCTTGCCATTAAAGACGGCAATTTTCGTTTTCGTATTGCCGATATCGACAGCCAGCCTCCGATTCATTAAATTTAGTGCTTGAAGTGCCGGATTCCCGTCGTTAACATGACCAATTGATGCAGATCACAATAATCTATGCTTTCCTGATCCTTTATCGAACCTCCCGGTTGTATTATTGCGGTGATTCCGGCCAGGTGTGCAATCTCGACACAATCTGGAAAAGGAAAAAAAGCATCGGAAGCCATAACTGCCCCCTCTAAACTAAATCCAAATTGCTTTGCTTTTAAAATCGCCTGTTTCAATGCATCTACTCTCGAGGTCTGACCGCATCCCATGCCGATCATTTGTCGATCTTTTGCCAGCACAATTGTATTGGATTTAAGGTGCTTGGCGCAGCGAATGGCAAAGAGAAGATCCCCGATTTGTTCAGTTGTAGCCTGAGCTTTAGTAACATTGGTCAAATCTCCGGTGTCTTCCAAACGTAGGTCGAGATCCTGCACAATGGTTCCATTAAGCAAACTTTTATACATGGTAATCTCATCGGGATATTGCTTTAACCGAAGTATAATTCTCTTTTTCTTTTTTGATAAAAGTTCTAGTGCATCCGGTTGAAAACCCGGTGCAATCAGGACTTCGTAAAACAACCGATCGATCTCTGTAGCTGTCAGGAGATCGATGGGACTATTGGATATCAGAATACCTCCAAATGCCGAAACAGGATCACAAGCCAATGCATCTTGCCAGGCATCAGCCAGGGTGGATCGAATCGCAACCCCACAGGGATTAGTATGTTTTAAAATAGCAAAAGTCGGTCCGTTATCTTTAAATTCCCTCATCAACGAAACCGCCGCATCAACATCCACCAGATTATTATAAGATAGTTCTTTGCCTCCGATTATCTCAAATATTTCTTCCAGATCGCCAAAAAATATTGCTTTTTGATGAGGATTTTCTCCATAACGTAAACTCCGATGGCGATGTTCGCTTTTTTTAAAGACCAGATCATCCGACTCTGTATTAAAATAGTTAAAAATTGCCGTGTCGTAATGTGACGAAACTTTAAACGATCTCCGGGCAAATTCACGTCGGTCACTCAAATCACTGAAGCCCTGTTTTGTTTCCAAAAGGTTGTCAAGCAGACTATACTCGTCTTTCGAAGCCACGACTACAACATCCCGATAATTTTTAGCTGCCGCGCGTATCAGCGAAGTACCACCAATATCTATTTTTTCAATAATTTCTTCTTCGATCTTTGTATGCCTGAGGGTCTCTTCAAAAGGATATAAATCTACCAAAACCAAATCAATCTCTGGAATTTCATAGCTCTCCAACTGACTGAGATGTTGATCTTCCCTTCTCGCTAAAATGCCGCCAAAGACTTTGGGGTGCAATGTCTTCACCCGTCCACTTAAAATCGATGGATAACTGGTCAGATCCTCAACGCTATGAACCATAACACCCAAATCTTCAATGTATTTTTGTGTGCCTCCAGTACTATAGATCGTTACTCCAAAATGGTCTAATTTTTTAATAATCTGATCGAGACCTTCTTTATGAAAAACCGAAATAAGTGCAGAATTGATCTTCTTTGTATTCATTAGGATAAACTTGAGCCAGGAAAAGAAGCAGTAAAGTTACTAATTGTTGAAAGATCCAGAGATCATACCCTGCAATTAAATCAGGGCATTGATGGCACCCTTTCAAATCAGGTTGTGATTTCAGATTTTCAGATTGCAACATCTACTGGCATTAATCCATAGTTGTACCCTGAGCAATCTATTTACAGTCCTGGGTTACCCTGTGGTGAAACCTCATGCCGCCGTCAGGAGAATGGCAAGTTCTCCTCACTTCTGAAAATTTCAGATTCTTTGCTCTTTTTAATCTTCAACTCAAGGATATTTCCCATTGCATAACATACCCTGCATCGTGGTTCGTAGTACTCCTTCTCACCCAAAAGTATTTGATTTTCGAAGGGGTGTAATCGGTAAGAATGAGTAGCCAGGTTGCCACAGTGACTGCATATCGCATGAACTTTTGTAATATACTCGGCTACCGCTAATAGGAACGGTACAGGACCAAAAGGCTTGCCCAGGTAATCCATATCCAGGCCGGCAACGATTACTCTCACTCCTTTCAATGCAAGATTCTGACATACATCGGTCAGACTCAAATCAAAAAACTGTGCCTCATCAATACCCACCACCTGCACCTGGTCATTGATCTTGAGGATTGATTCGGAATGTTCGACCGCTGTTGACAATACATAGTTTTCGTCATGTGAAACAACCTTCTCCGAAGCATAACGGACGTCTGTCAGAGGTTTAAAGACACGGACTTCCTGGTCGGCAATCTCGGCTCTTTTAAGCCTTCGAATCAACTCTTCTGTTTTACCCGAAAACATAGATCCACAAATCACCTCAATCCATCCACTGCGTTGACCTTTAAAATGTGGTTCTAAAAACATGAATGTTAATATTTATCATTTAAAGATACCATAAGCCTGTTGATTATTGCGTTATGAAGGAAACAACGAAGCATGGCAAACTCTAAGATCCAGACTTTGATCACTAAAATACAGTCAATTATCGGAAGCGATGATAGCATGAGCAAACTGGAAAAAGATTTAGTGAAGGGCTATTTGAGGGAATTATATGAACTGGCTGATGCTATTCCTCTGACCGGTACAACTACCATTTCTAAAGAATCACCTGTAGTCCGGGAGGTAGTTGATTCCAAGCCGACCTATATCTCAGCAGCCAGACAGGAAAAAGAAGAACCGAGACCTTACTTTACCCCTCAAACCACGGAAAAAATATCTGACCCGGTAGAGATCGGAGACGCCAGCGAACCATATTCGACTTCAAATGGCAGGAAGGATAGTCAAAAAGCCGAGGTGCGATCTTTCGATGCTGTTGTAGAAAGAAGGAGTCTATCGGCCATACCGGAAGTACTACGTTCGGAACCACCGACCGATAAGAAATATGAGAGTTTATTTGAGTCCAACCGAACCCGGGACCTTTCTGATAAACTTTCACGATCACCGATTGCTGATCTGGGTAAAGCCTTCAGCATCAATGATCGTATACTGGTTGTAGCAGATCTATTTGGTGGCGATCAGCATAAATTTCAAGAAACTCTTGACATTCTGAATACCAAATATAGTTTTGAGGAAGCCAGATCGTTTCTAATCCGTTACATTGTTGACCGATATAATTGGCTGGAAGAAGACAGGTCAGAACGGGCAAGAGAATTTATAAAATTGGTTGAAAGACGATATCTTTAGCTATTAAATGTCCAACTTTCGGCAGTCGCCCATATACCAAAGTATAAGAATACCGACAGTCATTCTGCTGGTCCTTTGGATCATCCAGGGTCTTCAAATGATCACCACTCTGAGCCTGGGCTGGTTAGGGGTTTATCCAAGACATGAGGTAGGCATCAAAGGTATTTTCACCTCACCTTTCATACATAGTCAGGACATTATGCACCTGATCAACAACTCAGTACCCCTTTTTGTAGGAATGGCTATGATCCTGTTTTTCTTTAGACGTATTGCAGGCAAAGCTATCTTTCTCATTTACCTCCTGACAGGAATCGGAGTTTGGTTATTTGGACGACCGGTATTACATATCGGAGCCAGTGGTGTTATTTATGGTTTGATATCATTTATTTTCTGGAATGGGATTTTTCGACGAAACATGAAGTCAATTGTTCTGGCACTTATCATCCTGATGCTTTATAGTGGAATGTTTCTGGGTATCCTGCCTAACCAACCAGGTATTTCCTGGGAAAGCCATTTGATTGGTGCGATTGTCGGTATTATCGTCTCTTACATTTTCCGGAAGCAGATTGAGGTTGACGAAGCAGTTGTTAACACTGACGATGACGAATTGTACATTCAGGAAACCGATGGTAAATTTTTTCTGGATCGGGACACTTTTGATAAGACCAAAGATGAGAGACTGCGGAATCAGTCGGATTGGTTTTCCGACTCATCTTATTGATTGATCTTCGTTTGAAAGAAACTCATTGGCTGCAGATCGCACACTACCCGCTTTTAGAAGTAATGTTTTGGCCTCATCATAACTGATATTAAACTGATCAACGAGCATCCGGATTCCTCTATCTATTAATTTATCATTGGATAAAGCCATGTCGACCATCCGGTTTCCCTTTACCCGCCCGAGTTTAATCATACTGGTTGTACTGATCATATTAAGGATCATTTTTTGTGCGGTCCCTGACTTCATTCTTGTGCTACCAGTCACAAATTCTGGTCCGACGATACATAAAATCGGAAAGTCAGCATGCTCTAAAATCGGTGTTCCCGGGTTGCAGGTTATACATCCAGTAGAAATACCTCGCTCCCGGCAATCTTTCAGACCATGTACCACATAAGGGGTAGTACCTGAAGATGCGATACCTATGACAACATCATCGGGAGAAATAAGATACGCATCCAGATCTTTTAATGCCTGATGGATGTCATCTTCGGCATGTTCGACACTTCGGCGTAATGCTCCATCGCCACCGGCAATCAGGCCAATGACCCAATCAGGTGAGACTCCATAGGTAGGAGGACACTCTGATGCATCCAATACTCCCAGGCGGCCACTCGTACCAGCTCCAATATAAAAGAGCCGCCCACCTGCCTGCATTTTGGGCATTAAATGGGATACCAGATCTTCGATTTGAGAAATCGATTGTTTTACTGCCAAAGCAACTTTCTGGTCTTCTGTATTGATAGAAGTCAAGAGTTCGGCAACACTCATTTCATCAAGATGATCATAGAGGGATGATTGCTCAGTGATTTTTTCCATGTTTACTTTAAATATGCCAGTGGGAGAGCAGATTCTGACTGGGCTTACCTGACTTCCGGGATACCAGCTGCAGACCTATAAATGTTAAGAATCCATTCAAAATCAATAATTCGAAACCAAATTTATACCCCCATAAGAGGGAGGTACTGAATGTGTCAAAAACATAAGTGACAAGTGGTGACAAGAGACAAATAAGCGGTACCATCTTGTCATTCACACCTTTGTTAATAAAGAAACCAAAAGCATAAAGACCAAGTAAAGGACCATATGTATATCCGGCTAATCTAAATAGTGCCTCAATCACTGCACTGTCATTTATATAATAAAAGAGCATAATGACAAAAAATAGTAAAAAGGAAAAGGCAATATGGACTATCAGTCTGGTTCTCGTTTTTGTCTCTTCCGATGCGATGGACTTATCAAAATCAAGAAAATCAATACAAAAAGAGGTAGTAAGGGCCGTTAAAGCTGAATCTGCACTGGAATAGGCAGCTGCTATCAGGCCAATGAGAAAAGAGACACCAACTAGGGGATGCAGGTATTCAAGAGCAAGTGTCGGATACATCAAATCGGTAGCAATTTTAGCCTCACCGCCAACCATTCGGGTCGGTATCTCGATACCATTTTGTCCGGCGTAGATATAAAGTAAAGCACCCAATGCTAAGAACAAAAGATTGGCGAAGAGTAAAATGACACTAAATGTCATCATATTCTTCTGAGCTTCCGTTATATTCCGGCAGCTCAGGTTTTTTTGCATCATATCCTGGTCCAGCCCAGTCATCACAATCGCGATAAACATGCCACCAAAAAACTGTTTGAAAAAATTTCGGGAATCCGACCATCCTTCTTCAAAGAACCATATTTGAGAAAGGTCGCTCTCCCGTACAGATGTAATTACTCCTGAAATGGAGAGTCCCAAAGCATCACCAATAAAATAGATCGTGGCTGTTACTGCGATCAACATGGAGGCTGTCTGCATGGTGTCGGTCCAGATAATCGTTCTGATCCCACCCCGAAAGGTATAGATCCATATCAAAAAAATGGTGATCAGGATGGTCACAGCAAAGGGTATTCCAAGACGATCCATCAGGAACCTTTGTAAAACAATGACTACCAGATAAAGTCGAAACGCTGACCCAATAGTACGTGATAGCAAAAAGTAAGCTGCACCAGTCTTGTATGATCGGATCCCAAATCGCTGTTCCAGGTACGTATAGATGGAAATGAGTTGGAGTCTGTAGTACATGGGCATTAAAACAAATGCGATAATCACATAGCCCAATAAATAGCCAAAGACCGTTTGCAGGTAAGAAAACTGACTATCAACCACCCAGCCGGGTACAGAAATAAAAGTCACTCCGGATAAGCTAGCCCCGATCATTCCGAAGGCTACGACAAACCATGGTGACCGCCGGCTCCCAATAAAAAAATCCTCATTCTTGGAATTTGAGGATGTTAAATAGGAAATCCCAATAAGGATTAGAAAGTAGGTCCCAATGATTATTAGGATCGTGGCCGTAGAAATCCCCCCCACTACTCCTGTAGTTTTGCACCATACAAAAGGTCACCTGCATCACCTAATCCGGGGACAATGTATGATTTGGCGGTCAGTTCTTCGTCAATGGCACCAGTCCAGATTTTGCATCTCGGATAGACTCTTTTAATATAATTGATACCATAAGAAGCTGCAATTATGGTGACAAGGTGAATCTCTTTAGCATGTCCATTTCTTTCCAATACATCCAAAGCTGCAGCAAATGATGCTCCCGTGGCCAACATAGGATCGGTAAGAATCAATACACAATCTTCTAAGTCCGGACAGGTTACATATTCGAGGTTGATTTCGAACGTGCCATCTTTATGATGCTTCCGATAGGCAGAAATAAAGGCATTATCTGCCTCATCAAAATAGCTTAGTAGTCCATGGTGTAACGGCAATCCAGCGCGGAGGATACTCGCAATCACAATCCGTTCATCCGGTATCATCACCTCAGCAATACCCAGTGGCGTGTCAATATTCTGACTTTTATAATGAAGGGTCTTGCTAATCTCGTAACCAAAGATCTGACCTAAGCGTTCTACATTCCTTCTAAAGCGCATTCGGTCGTTCTGCACTTTAGCATCCCGCAGTTCAGCGATGAACTTGTTGGCAATGCTATTGTTTTCTGTAATGACATTAGGCATGAATCAGCGATAGTGACTAGTTTATGTAAATATAGGTTTTAATTGAAACTGCCCGGATCGATTCGATAAATAAAAGATGCCGGGGTTAACCAGATACTAAACTTGAGTAAACCGGAATACGGGTCCTGGTAAAAGTTTGGCTTTGCAATTGCAAAATCATTACAATAGCTGTATATTATGTCGGCGCTCAATCAAATGCAATTAAGTTTGAAAACTCTATTTAGTCTGATCATTATTCTGACAACTTTCTTAAGTGGTTTCGGACAATACACGATCCTTCCCAAACCTATCGGTGAAGAATCACTGGTTTATGAAACGGAGAGAGTATTTCATATACGGGCTCACTCCAACGGGTTGTCCCTTGGATATTCAGTAGGTGATATCGAGACTTATTACAAGACCCGTTATTACTATTTCGACATCGGATCATTAAAAAATCCTAAGGAGTATTCACAAAACTTTAGATTTTTTCAAACACCGGGCACCGGGGCCTCCCGACCATTTATTTTTGGCAAGATCAATCGTCTTTATGCCATGCGGGCAGGGATTGGGCATAAGAGGTATTTTTCTGAGAGAGCCCGTCGAAAGAGTGTAATCGTGGGTATAAACTACGAGTATGGTTTCACCATAGGAGCGCTTAAACCCTACTATCTGAAACTAAAAAGGAGTAGCGATGGAGGCGGCATCAACCGGGTCGTTGAAGAGAAGTACTCCGAAGAAAACAGAGATATGTTTCTGGATGAAGCGGATATCTATGGAGGTGCAGAATTCAGATATGGTCTGGATGAAATCAAACTAAAGCCCGGCATCCATGGGAAGTTTGGTGCGAATTTTTCCTGGGGTAATCAGGATAATCTGGTTAAGGCAATTGAAGTAGGTCTAATGGCGGATCTTTTTCTTAGCAAGGTGCCGCTTATGCTGACAGAGGAAAACAAACCCTACTTTCTCAATGTTTATATAAGTTTACAGTTTGGAAAACGATCTTAGTCTGGATCAGTTGATAATTGAATTTAAGAATGATAGATGATTGAACTACCTGTGGTGGAGCCAAACAGGAACAAACGCCCTGACTGGCTCAGGGTTAAACTTCCCATTGGTGAAAACTATCGCCGGGTGAGGCAACTGATTGACCAATATGATTTGCATACTATTTGCCAAAGTGGTCATTGCCCAAATATGGGTGAATGCTGGGGAGCAGGAACAGCTACCTTCATGATCCTGGGCAATACCTGTACCCGTTCATGCTCCTTTTGTGCAGTAAAAACAGGTCGTCCTACCGAATATGATGTGGATGAACCCCTGAGGGTGGCAGAGGCTATCCGGATAATGCAGGTAAAACATGCAGTCATCACTTCGGTAAACCGTGACGAATTGGAAGACCGGGGTGCTGAAATATGGTATCAAACGGTTATAGCAATTAGGGCCCAGTCTCCTGCCACAACTATCGAGACACTGATACCCGATGTGAAAGCTCACTGGCCAGCCCTATTGAGAATGATTAGTGGTGGTCAGGAGGTGGTGTCACATAATATGGAAACTGTGGAAAGGCTTTACCGCAAAGTAAGACCTCAGGCCAGGTATGAAAGAAGTCTGGAACAAATCAGAAAAACCAGTGAATTTGGAAAAAGGACAAAATCGGGTATCATGCTCGGTCTTGGTGAAACTACCGGTGAAGTACTGCAAGCTATGGACGATCTAAGAGAAAACCTGTGTGAGGTTCTGACTCTGGGCCAATATCTCCAGCCGACGAAAATGCATCTGGCCGTAGAGGAATTTGTGCATCCGGATCAATTTGCTTTTTATAAAGAAGAAGGGCTTAGCCGGGGTTTTGACTTTGTCGAAAGTGGTCCATTAGTGCGTTCTTCCTATCATGCTGAGAGACATCTTTAGAATAGCAGAAAGAGGTTAAAGTCGGATATAAAGCTTCCCAGGCAATGCTTTTACCAAACCCTGAAATTCAAGATGTAATAATGTTGCCGCCAATTCACTTGAAGTCAATGAAGATTCTTTGAATAACCGATCAATACTGACTGGAATATTTTTATCCACCAGGTCGTATATAACCTGCTGATTATGATTCAGCTCAACAAATAACGATCTTTGCACTTCTTTCGTCAATTGATCTTCCTTCCATTGAAGAAAGCTGACCAGATCTTCCGGACCTTCTATTAAAGCAGCACGGTTTGTCTTGATAAGATAATTGCAGCCTCTACTCCATTGATCACCAATTCTTCCAGGGAGAGCAAAGACATCTTTGTGATAATTGTTTGCCATCTCTGCGGTGATCATAGACCCTCCTTTGATATCTGATTCTACTACGATGAGTGCATCACATAAACCAGCTATAATTCGATTGCGCATAGGAAAGTTCTCCCGGTCTGGTTTTGTACCACTTCCAAACTCAGTTAGTAATCCACCAGATTCCAACATATCTCTGGCGGTTTTTCTATGGAGTGCCGGATAGACTGTATCCAGTCCATTACCCATAACTCCTACTGTCGGCAGATCAGCGTCCAGAGCTTTACGATGAGATACAATATCAATTCCATAGGCAAGTCCACTCACGACTAAAACACCCATATGCTTGAGATAGTCCACTATTCGCTCGCATTGACTTATACCATATAAGGTGGGTCGTCGGGTACCCACTATCGATAGCACACGCTGGTTGTTAAGATCAGCAGTGCCTTTATAATAAAGTATGGTGGGTGAGTCCTTTATTCTTTTTAATCGCAATGGATAATCATCATCGAGATAGAAAAGCACTTTAATGCGATGTTTCTCAACAAAAGCCAATTCCTGTTCAGCCTTGTCAAAACTCCGTTTTCCCACAATGTCTTCCGCCGTCTTAGCACCAATACCCGGAATCTTTAGTAAGTCGGATTTTCGTTGCTTGAATACGGCTTCTACTCCGCCGGCAAAACTGACGAGATTCCTCGCCAGGACAGCCCCCACATTGGGAAGATGGGTCAGTGCGATTTTTAAAACAAGTTCCTGGGTGTGGTCCATCCGGTATTAGAACATTGATATTTGGAACAATTAAATAGCAAGAACAAAATAATAGATTCGTATTCTTTTTAAAGTGTCAATATAGATAAACATGACTAAAGGAAATAAATATTATGTGGTATGGGTCGGTGTCAAGCCAGGTATCTATCACACCTGGGAGGATTGCCAGATGCAAATCAAGGGCTTTCCCCAGGCGAGATATAAAAGCTATCCGACTTTAGCCGAAGCAGAGCAAGCTTTTTCTAAGGAACCCAAAAAAATAACCACTCGATCAGTCCAGAAAAAGATGTCACCTGCACCGGAAGGAGTCATATGGAACAGTATCTCCGTAGACGCTGCGTGCAGTGGCAATCCCGGTGTGATGGAATATCGTGGAGTTCAGACAAAGAGCAAACAGGAGATATTCAGACAAGGACCTTTCTTCGAAGGCACCAATAATATTGGTGAATTCCTTGCATTGGTACATGCCCTGGCTTTGCTTAAAAAGAAAGGCCAAACTCAGCTTCCGATTTATACGGATTCCAAAACTGCCATGGCATGGATCAGGAATAAGAAGATTAAAACAAGTCTAATAAAGAATTCAAGAAATGAGAAATTATTTGACCTTATAGACCGGGCAGTAGATTGGCTCAGGTCAAACCAATATGAAAATCCTATCTTAAAATGGGAAACAGAAAAATGGGGTGAAATTCCTGCAGATTTTGGCAGAAAATGAACCGGACGGATTATTTTTCAGCGTTTTGACTACTCTGCGAAATTATCTACCAGCCAGTTGTGTCTGTGATTTGAAAGATAATTGCCTGAGATCCTTGATGGAATAAGGTGGTCATTAGATAAAACGCATGGGGTATTCCGCCTCAACAATGCCTTTTTTGATCTGGTCCAGTTTACGTTTAATACGTCTTTTTTTAACCGGTTTTAGAAAATCGGTAAAAAGTAACCCTTCCAGATGATCATACTCATGCTGAATCACTCTGGCTTCGATCTCAGTAAATGTCTCGGTTTTTTCTTCAAAGGACTCAGTCATGTAACGAAGCGTTATGCTCGTTGGCCGGTCTACATCACCTCGCACATCGGGAATGCTGAGGCAGCCCTCTTCATAAGTCCACAGGTGTGGGTCAGACTCTATCTTGTGAGCATTGATGAAAACCCTTTTGATGCCGATATGATCTTCTTCATCATCCTTTACCTGGGTGGTATCAATAACAAACAAGCGGATTGCCCGTCCTATCTGGGGTGCTGCTAAACCTACACCATGGGCATTATACATGGTTTCCCACATGTCTTTGATCAGATCGGTCAGACCTTCATATGAAGGGTCAAGGTCTTCCGTTTGCTTCTTCAAAATTTTTGTACCATAGGCATAGATAGGCAGAATCATATCGCTAATAATGCTTTAAATAATCTTGTAATATTAAAATCGCACTTACCTTATCTACGAGTTTCTTATCTCGTCTTTTTTTCCTTTTATGAGTAATCAGGATGATATCCCGTGCTTGCTTTGAAGTTAGTGATTCATCATGAAATACAACTTCTATTGATGAAAATTCTTTTTTCAATTGTATGGATAGCTTTTCCACATGCGGTACCAACTGGGCTGGTTCACCATCCGGATGAGTAGGATAACCAATCACGATTTTCTCAACCAATTCTCTTGTGCAATAAGCTTTTAAGAAATCGAAAAGTTCCTTCGTTGGTATTGTATCCAAACCACTCACTATCAGTTGAAGAGGGTCTGTAACTGCCAGCCCGGTTTTAATGGTGCCGTAATCTATTGATAATATTCTAGCCACATTTCAAAGATACTTCAAACGAAAGATCCCCTTCCGAAATTACCGGAAAGGGATCCATTTTTTCCAAAAGCTTATAAGTTCATATGAGTTTGAAAAAAAATCATTCTGTCAAGATCATTCGTTTAGTATCTCTACCCATACTGGTCTGCAGTTCGTAGTAAAGAATACCAGGAGTCAATTCAGAACCATCGATGACGATTTGATGTTGACCCGGCACAAAATATTGCTTTATCTCCTTGAGTAACCTACCTGCCGGATCATAAATCCTAAGTTGGGCTTCATCCGATTGTGGTATCCAGAATTCAATAACAGTCTCTGACCGGAAAGGATTAGGCCGGTTTTGCATTAGAAGATGATTGAATTCGGTTCTATCTTCTCCTATGAATGAGAGGGAGACACTGGAAATCTGATCGGAAGTGTGGTATAATTCGGGTTTTAAACTTCTCTTGCTTAAAGCCAAAGCCTGTGATAGTTCGCCTTTACCAATGACCGTCAGATTAAGATAGAATAAGGCTTTAACTTTATCGAGGTTCTGACCGGCGGTATTGATAATACTTAAAGAAGCCTGAGTCAGATCTTCCAGGTATGTCTCCTCATCTTCAATGGAGATCAATCCACTTTCGAGACCATTCAATCTGATTTTATCCGGATCAATTTGAAATTGTAGTTGAAGACCTTCCATCGTCAAATTCTCGATACTATATACTGGGATGGAATGGGTTTCTCCCGGAACCAAGACTCTGTCTGGCATCGAAAATACCACATTTCCTGTACTCCTTCCAATTGACCTTGAGGTAAAAACATTGTCATCCAAATCACCAATTTTAACTCCAATAAAATTCTTCTGTGCTTCTCCTCCATTACTCGCATGCAATTCTATGTACTCCGGAAAATCCTCTTCAATAGCTTTTTCCGGTCTCGTAAATCGATAACCCGCATCAACGAATCTCCAGGAGCTATTTTGCGGAAATTCCTTAATCTTCCCCAACAGAATTTTTCGCATTTGGATCAAATCAATAGGATTGATCTTCTCGTCCCTGTTCACATCAGCCGCAATTAACTTATAGGGACTTGTCAAAGGTTTGATACCCAGAATGTGTTTCTGGACT
>JBGTCB010000832.1:0-3632 GCA_041748995.1 Saprospiraceae bacterium
GTCTGTGCCCTCAAAAACCGCTGGAGCACCCGTCTTTATTGCACTTCTGCCTTTCATAACGAAACCCTAATGAATAATCCCGGTTTAACCGGGATTATTCGGATTTACTAAAGAAGTTCCTGAAGAGAATGGACCTTGCAGAACTGAAGCAATCAGCTGCGAATGACAGGAAACAGGCTGACTGACTTTGAGATCCAGCTTTTGTAGTTCATCTCTAACTGTGAGACAATGTGAACTTGCTGATTTTTTATATCAACTTCAAACCAAAACATAAAATTCAAAATGTCACCGGGTCAGGATTAGTTTATTTATTTGTGTGCCCTGATCTGATCTTATCCGGATTAAATAAACTCCTGCCGCAAGATCGTTGCTAATTCTGACCGGGAACCGATATTCTCCTGCAACATTTTTACCGGAGAACAATTCACGAAGAATTTTCCCATCCAGCGTAAGCAGATCGATTGTGACCGGAGTATCCCGGATTAATTGATACCGGATATGCAACTCATCCCTTACCGGATTTGGAATAATTTCAATGTTATTTCTAAAGTGCTGGAGGGTTATTGTCG
The DNA here is from genome assembly GCA_041748995.1 of Saprospiraceae bacterium. GTDB lineage: Bacteria > Bacteroidota > Bacteroidia > Chitinophagales > Saprospiraceae > JABDMH01. The sequence continues at coordinate 570 of JBGTCB010000832.1, forward strand.
AAGTTGCCATATCATCGGCATATTGAATATCGATCTCAAACCAGGCGACCCAGGAAGGTGATTCTATGGTGTGAATGCGGAGAAAACGAAAAGTATCTGCCTGATCAGGTGGTTCGTAGGTCAGGACTTGTCCGTCACTGGTATGTCCTTCGAACTCATGAATTAGGTTTAACTGACAACTTTCATCGGACCGGGCAGCAAGTATCTGATGTACTGTAGGTCCGCTGGGAAACTGTGAAACCGTTAAATTAATCTGTGAAATAATTCGATCCCGTTGGAGATCGATTTGTATCCATTGCGGTGGATGCGCTCCGGCACCCCAGTTACTTTGGGCATTATGGTCAAAGGCAGCTTCCGGTCGCTGATCGGGCAAATATTGCGAAACGCTTACCTCGAATGAATCAAGATCAAATATTTCTAATTCATCGCATAAATTATAGCAGGGGTTATTGGCACAATATTCAATTACACCTCCTACCATCGTTTGCAATATCTGAATATCAAGCAATCCTTCCGGATTATCTTCATAGTCAAGAGGATTTTTTGAAACGACGACCAGGTCAGCATATTTACCGGAGGTCAGACTGCCCTTGATATCTTCCTCTCTCGTAGCATAGGCACCGTCCATCGTCAATAATTTCAAGCACTGGGCAATGGTCAGTCGCTGATCCAGTTCCCACGGAGCATGCTCACGGTCCAGATATCCCATTCGGGTTACACCCTGGTGGACAACCAGAAAGGGGTTGTAGGCACATACGGTATTATTAAAGGGGGCATCGGTACTACCTACGGAAGGAAGATTTGCCTCTACAAATTCCCTCCATCGCATTTGCAATTCTGGTTGGGTGTTCGAAATATGGTTCATGTGAGTCTCCTGCTCCGGCCAATCGGGAGGTCCCATCAGTTGAAAAGAGGCGATAATACCTTTTGCGAGCATCCGGTCCAACTGCTGATCGTTGACTTTAACTGCATGCTCAATCCGGTGCCGGTAACTTTCATTCGATTCATTTCCCAGAGCTGTTTCATAGGCAGTCAGAATTTTTTCCACCCCACTGAGGTTGACAGCGTGCGTAGCGATCTGCCAGCCATCCCGGTGTGCCCTTTCCACCAGTGCAGTAGCCTCCTCCTGGGTGAGAATGTCAGCAGTACCAAAAGCATCATCCACGTACATTTTAATGCCCTGAGCCCGGATCCGGTCGGAATAATACCGATCAGGAGGGTAATCCGTCAGCACATCAAACATCCCGATATCGGATATTCCACCCCAGTAGCCGTTTACCCTCACCGAAAGATGACCGCTTGCTTCCAGTGCCAGGGCATTATTTAAATGTTCAATAGAGGCATACCGGGCCATCCAAAAGCGAGTTCAGAAATACTGGTCCAACCATGGGAAGAAAGATCCTGCATAATATCTTCAAGAGGAGGAAATTCGGTAAATTCCTCACCATGAGCCGTACAAATGTGCTCTCTCCAGCTAAACCAATGACAGTGTGCATCGTTAAATCCGGGAAGCACCGTCAATCCTTTGAGATCGAAAAACTTGATATTCATCGCAGGATCCTGCAACGCGAGAATCTCACTATTGCCTCCAACCATCATGATTCTGCCATCCTTTATTGCCAGTGCTTCAGCCAAAGGTTTAGCCGGATCCATGGTGACGATAATACCATTATGGTAAATGATATCCGGGGTGACGGGCGATACCGGAAAATAATTCTTTTGTAAATAATTTCCATCAGAAATAAAAAATCCGGCAATGACGACAAAAATCAAAATGGCTTTCATAGTACGTTCTTACTAATAATTCTTAATCACTCGGCACTGTTATATCTAAAATTATAAAAAAATATTCGACCCCGGAATGACACCAAATAAAATTTCCCTGAGTCTGGCTATGGGGAATATTATTCTATTGATCCCGAATCGGGAGCAATTTTCCGAATTAATAAACCAAGCACAAGAACCACGCGAAAAAATACAATGCCGGAGTAGATCTCCAGGCCATCAGGAGCCGGTATCATCGTTTTGTATCTTATTAAATTTACTCTTTCAGAGGTAAATTGAGGTGCCCTTTAGAAATATGGCAAGATGCGGATCCGGAGTTCCAGTTCTATCAGGATGCTTTAGCTTTGGAAGAGGAGATGCTCGATGACCCCTAGAATGGTCAATTTGTCCTTGGATACTTTTTTCCTCCCTTGCGCCGATGACAAAAAGATATCTATTTTGAAAGAAATGTTATCTTTGCGACCGCATTTGACAAAAGCGTCGATCTGCCAGATTTTCAGCTTCTCCGGGAGGGGATTTCTGGTTAGCGTACCTGCTTTTGGGTATAGGAAGAAAAAAATAAAGTTCGGGGTGTAGCGCAGTCCGGTTAGCGTACCTGCTTTGGGAGCAGGGGGTCGTAGGTTCGAATCCTACCACCCCGACAAACTTTACCAGATCAGCCTTTAGGCAGATTTATCCGCAGTATCGTAGGGCTGAAATAGGAGCCGCCCAAGGGGGCATTTTCGGAGTTCCTTCAATCAGGTAACCTTTCCCTTTACAGACGATAATTATTATATCACCGAAGGAAAATGTTAATACCCCTACCTTTCAAGCTGGGTAACTAAGTTGTTTTTAATATTTGTTCGGGTTGGGTAGTCATTCATAATGGGCACCTCTATTAACCCCGTTCATGGTAAAAACAATTTTCTTCGAAAATTTATTTAATAATATACTTAGCCATACTTCGTTGATCGTCAGTCAGATAGCTACGGCTATCATCCTTCCTCCAGCCTTGTCTGGCTTGCATCTTATTAAATTTTTACTCATTCAGAGGTAAATAGAGGTGCCCTAATAAAAAATCAGATTAAAGTTTTCCTCAATGGCTTTTACTTCATCATCATCAAGCGCCTCAAATTCTTTTGTTCTGGCTCGTTTAGAAAGTTTTCCTTTGTTTTGTTCTAAGAACCTCACCAATAATGCAAGTAAATCATCCGGCATTTCGAAAGCATTATCTATGTACGTTTTAAATTCTTCGTATCTGTTCAAATAGTCGACTTCCTGAGGTATGGTATTTTCAAT
>JBGTCB010000833.1:0-10152 GCA_041748995.1 Saprospiraceae bacterium
AAGTAGCCCTGGGATCCGGATCCCGACCCGGTTGAGCATCCGACTGGTTGCTAAGGAACAATAAGAGAAATAGCATTCGCCACATAGATCTTTGATTTAGTCTCTTCCCTCAAGACGATACAGAATTTGCGACGACATGTCGAGGCAATTATTTAACGAATATTTAAAGAGAACCGTTTCGTTAGAGGCAAATGAATGATCATTGCCGGAGAAGTTCCAACTGCTGCTGTAGTTCCATTTCGCTGGTCATCAATACTTCACGGGCTTTACTTCCTTCATTAGGACCAACAACACCTACGGCTTCCAGTTGGTCCATGATGCGTCCGGCCCGATTGTATCCCAACTTAAGCCTGCGCTGTATCATGGATGTTGATCCCTGCTGATTATGAATGACCAGCATAGCGGCATCTTCAAACATTTCATCAAGATCTGATAATTTAAATGCTCCACTACTATGTGCATCGGTATCTTCACCGGTATACTCAGGTAAATAGAAAGGTACCGGAAAACCTTGCTGACCAGAAATGTTGGCGATAACACTTTCTACCTCTGGGGTATCAACAAAGGCGCATTGTAGCCGGATCATATCACCTCCCACGGTCAGCAACATATCTCCCCGGCCGATCAACTGGTCAGCACCGCCGGCATCGAGGATGGTCCGGGAGTCTACCTTAGAAGTTACTCTAAAAGCTAACCTTGCGGGAAAATTAGCTTTAATCACCCCGGTGATAATGTTTACGCTGGGTCGTTGCGTGGCTATGATCAAATGAATACCTACGGCCCTCGACAACTGGGCAAGGCGCGCTATCGGTAGTTCCACTTCCTTACCAGCGGTCATTATCAAATCGGCAAATTCATCAATGACCAGCACGATAAACGGAAGAAACCGATGCCCGTTATTGGGATTCAGTTGACGGGCAATAAATTTTTTATTGTACTCCTGGATGTTCCTTGCATGAGCTTTTTTCAACAGGTCATACCGTTGATCCATTTCAATGCAAAGAGAGTTGAGGGTATTGACGACCTTTTTTGTCTCCGTAATGATCGGTTCTTCCTGATCCGGCAAAAACGCCAGAAAATGATTGGACAACTGGCCATAGGGAAACAATTCAACCTTTTTCGGGTCAATCAGCACCAGCTTCACCTGCGATGGATGTTTTTTATACAGGAGCGACATTAGGATGGTGTTGATGCCAACCGATTTACCCTGACCGGTAGCTCCGGCAATCAGCAGATGAGGCATTTTGGTCAGGTCAGCAATAAACACTTCATTGGAAATTGTCTTTCCCAATGCAATCGGCAGATCCATCTTGCCGTGTTTAAATTTGTCTGCATGTAAAAGTTCCTTCAAGCCTACCGTCTGCTTATTTTTGTTGGGTACTTCGATACCAATCGTTCCTTTACCTGGTATTGGGGCGATGATCCGGATACCCAGGGCTGCGAGGCTCAGCGCAATGTCATCTTCCAGGTTTTTAATCTTGGATATCCTCACTCCGGGAGCGGGTACAATTTCATATAGAGTCACCGTCGGACCTATGGTAGCCCGGATACGGTCAATTTCGATTTTGTAGTGCCGCAAGGTATTGATAATCTGATCCTTGTTTTGCTCAAGTTCTACCCGGTCTATCTGCACATTATCTTCTTCATAATTGGAGAGCAAGCTTAGACGAGGTCGTTCGTATTTTGGTAGCGACATGGTGGGATCATATGGCTCCAGATGGATCTCATTTTCCTTTTCAACTATGAGTTCGGGTGTTTCTCTGACTTCACGCATTACCAGGGGTTCCATATCCCGATCCGGCTCCTGCTGTTTCGGATTCGACTGCACTTCGACCACTTCGAGGGCAGTATCGGAGGTATCTCTGACAGGAGCTTTTCGTTCTGCCTTTGGTAGGTCAAACTCCAGGGCTGTCTTGTTAATTTCATCCAACTCATTGACCAAAGTCTTTTTGGTTGAGGGTTCTGTCTTCACTCCCGGATTATCAAACCAATCGCTTCCCTCCTCATCCATTGCTGGATCCACTGCAGGTTTAAGACCAAAAGAGAGTTTAGACCACTTGAAAGAAAAAGTGTTTTTCTCGGTTAAATGATGAAAATTCCAGACGAAAAAAGCAATTCCCAAAAAGACAAAAAGTAGTGCAGTACCCAGCATTCCTACAAATTGGATTAACCATCCGGATACATATTTCCCAAATGCACCACCCCATGGAAAGGCAAAATTCCCAAAAATGAAAGCCAGGAGGGGTGAAAAAAAGAGAACGAAAGTCAGTGAATACTGAAATGGAGACCACAGACCCCGCAGGGATTTACCTGCGAGCATGAGAAAACCCAACTTGAGTAACACAAATATGCTGATGAAAGAAGCAAAACCAATCCCCCAATAGAAAAAGATATTGGAAACAATAGCGCCAAATCTTCCAAGTAGATTTTCTACCCTAAGGGTTTCATCAAAGAAAAGACCCCAGGAAAAATTAAAAACCTGATCCTGATCAGTCTTCCAGGTGAAGAGATATGAAAGGAAGGCTACAAAGAGATATAGGGATAACAGTAAAATCAGTACTCCGGTGACTTTGGGAATACGCTTATCCGTGACCGATTCCTTGATTGAATGCAGTCCGGAAGTTTTCTTTTCTTTTAGTTTTCTTCTATTGGCCATTATTATGCACACACCTTAGCCGGTGTAAAAATGCATATTTCAAATTAAAAATAAAACTAATATTTAAACTTTTGTTAATCACTGCTAAAGATTCTTGTAAATAGGCACAATTCGACGGTTCGATCCCACTAAACTGATGTTTTTTAAGTTTAAATCCCTCAGGTAGTCAAAATGGGATATAGAACGAAAGTCCTGTCTTCTCCCACATGTTGGGATCATGAAAATTTTCAGAGAATCTTTACAACTCCATTTAGTGAGGGTCAGATGGCCAGATAAACAAAAGCAACAGGTGCAGGACCCAGGAGACTACCGGATATGATCCTTACAATGTACCAAATAATGAACCTCAGGGAAGCCACCAAATTAAACTTTTGCTTACTTTTACCCATTCCAATTTTTTGCCCGAGTGCTGGAATTGGTAGACAGGCATGGTTGAGGGCCATGTGTCCTTACGGGCGTGCAGGTTCGACTCCTGTTTCGGGCACTTTTATTCTTTACTCTAAAATTGGTAACCGTGGCAAATTCCTCCCCTCTTTTAATATTCCTTATTGCATTGATCGTAATGGCATGTCAATCTTCGACCCCGGAAATGCGGCAAGGAACAAATGATAATCCTCCGGCACCCGGGTTTAATGCAGCCGGTTCAGATGTCAAAGCCATCGAAATTGCCGATCAGGTGATGCTGGCGATGGGTGGTCGCCAGGCCTGGGATGACACCGGGATTTTAGCCTGGAGTTTTAACGGAAGAAGGCATTTGATTTGGGATAAAAAAACGGGTGATGTACGGATAGATGCTCCGCAGGACACTGCGGTTTATCTGCTGAATGTTTACAATGCAACCGTGAAAGCACAAATCAAAGGAGAAGAGATCACTGACAGCGACTCTCTCAATATCGTCTATAAGAAAGCCGAAGGAATGTGGATCAACGATTCTTATTGGCTCATCATGCCCTTTAAATTGAAGGACAGTGGAGTTACTTTAAAATATTTAGGAAAAGACTCGACACAAACCGGTATCTACTCAGATGTTCTTCAATTGACCTTTAAAAAGGTAGGAAATACTCCTGACAATATGTATAAAGTTTGGGTGGATCCATCCGATAATCTTGTCAAACAATGGGCGTTCTATGCCAAATTTGATCAGGAAAATCCTCCCGCAATCTGGCCCTGGGACAATAACCAAACCTATGGCCGGATTTTGTTGTCGGCTGACCGATCAGATAGCCGGGGACCCAGGAATGTGCAGGTACTAGATTCCGTACCGGAGACCGTCTTTACGCAGTTTGATCAACCAGCTTTAGTGAAGTTGTAGGACAATATCACTCGGCATTATTGGCTTCACTTTCGATGAAAGCTCTCAGATCTGCCATTTGTTGATCAGACATTTTCTCTTTGGTGTATTGGGGCATATAAGCCTCTTTACCACCTTTGGGCGGAGTGCCATAACGGATAACCTGATACATGGAGTGGGGAGTATAAGTGCTTGCCTTATTAAGCAAATGTTGAAAGGTTAGTTTTGTATTATCCAGTAGCAGAAAAGAAAAACGGTTGTCAAAGTGACAGTATTGGCAACTATGTTTATATATGAGAGCTCCATTGTCCACATCGCCATTCAAACCATCACCCGTATGACGATCGGATGGAGGGTCTAAGAAAGTAGCTGGTGAATAATCAAGATATTTGGAACGCAAGATTCTGATAGCTTCTTCCTTTTTTTCACCGCTATCAAAGGCGGACTCGATTTTTTTCATTTCATCCTCAGTCAACAGCAAATCCGAAAGTTTCAATTCAATGGTCCACAGATAAGCCAGAATCGATTCCAATTCAAAATCCCGTAGTTTTCTTCCTTGCGAGCACTCAGTAGCACATAGTTGGATGGATTCACGGAGATTGTTTCGGGCGGACTTTACCAGATTACCATATTTTTGTTCATAGTCACCATTATAAAATGAACGACGGTTGACAACTCCATATAGAGAACTTCCCTGGAGAAAGGGCATATCCTGTTGACTAACATATGTTAATCGGGCTTCAGCGTCTGGGTTGGCCAGATCAGGATCTTCTTGTTTGATATTATGACATGAGATGCAGGTAAAGTGCTTGCTTTGCCGTCTCGATCTTTTACCGGATGCATCACTCATCCCATTGACAACTATATCTCTACCGCGTTCTACACTGACACCCTCTAAAGTCATTTTAGCTTTGTGAGGAAGGGGGGCATCGCCAAAGACTTCCAGGAGATTTGCTACTGGGTGGTTTGGCGAAAGTTTTTGACCGGTTGGTACAAAGGCTACCAGGAAAAATGTTATGAAGAAACCACCTAAAAATAATCGCAACATAGCTTGAACATTTCGAATACTAAATCTTAAACTGACGAGCAATGGTAAATCCTAATCTAAACTGACCATCCGCCCAATTTGAAGTTGTATACGAGAGATAATCTGGTTCACTCAAACCTGAAGCATTGGTCAAATTAATCTGAAAAACATGACCACCACCCGTTTCCCATTCGAGGCCGATGCCTATGGGTGCTGTATATTTATCATCAATATCTCTAAACCGTGTCGGCAGGTTGGCGTCAACGATCAAAGCCAGCCGGCGATTCACCTGAAACCGTCCGGCACCTCCGATACTTAGTACATAGTTGACATCGTCCAGATCGACAAAATTACGATGGGTATAACCCACATTAAACTGAAGGGATACCACTTCACTATATCGTTTTGAAACCATCATCTGAACATGATAGGTCAGTCGGTGGGCAAATTTTGGAAAATTATTGATGGCTGATACTTCTTCACTACGAGGCATAGTTGATATCGAATTCATAGCAACAAAAGATACCGCCAGGGGGCGATCGGAAGTGTTGTGCTGACCCGCCAATTTGTATTTAAAGTATGAATTGACTAACATTCGCAAAGGACCGGCACCTTTGGTTCGGTTTATTCCAATCATCAGATTATCACTTACTCCGTAATCAAAACCAATGAGGATGTCACGGGCATTTTCCAATCCATACAAAGTAGTCCAGCCACCATCATTTCCAAACATATCTCCAAAACGATGACCTATTCTGAAATCCAATACACTCCTGGGTAATGTCTCCGTTGAGAAAGAATTGATGATCTTTCTATCCTTAAATATAGGTAGAGGAAGTTGAGCATGGGAGCTGCTACCTATCAGGAGTACCGTCAATATGCAGTAGATCAATTTCATAGGCATTTTTTTAGCAGGCATTAATTTTCCGGATATCCATTTTCGGACCAACATTTGAGGAGATTGAATTCTTCATCAGTCAGGCTACCATCTTTCGGCATGGATTTTTTGATGACCACTTCCTGGCGGAACGCACCACTTTCCAACACCCGTCTTACTCCACTGAAAGAGTTGTAGCTGCCCACACCGCTGGCACCATCATGACATCCGCTCGTATTGCATTTATTCCGGAGAATGTCTCTGATGACTTCATTATAAGACTTTACTTCGTCACACGGTTCTGGTAAGGGGACCTGATCACGAGTACAACCACCTGAATAAAGGACAACCGAGATTATTAAACCGGTCAGCGATAAATTTTTCCAATTCATTTCTTAAAAACAGGTCGCAAAGGAACGATTCTTGCATGGATAATTCAGTCTTGCAAAGATTAAAATGCCCTAATAAGTGTTAAAAATGTAGGGAATCAGGTAGAATCATGCTATTTTTGGGTGATTATACCCCAACAGTAATCCTAATGAACACATGAACAAGTTAAACATCCTAACTCTATTTTCCCTTGTCCTCCTATTTGCGTGTGAATCCGATACCTTTGAACGGGAACAGTTGGATTTCGATTTAATGAATACTTTAAACCGGGAATCTCCGACCGGTGATCTATCCTATTTCAGGCTAGCCGAAAGTACTGATCTGGATAATTTACCTCAGGATCCAAGGAATCCTCTCACAGCAATCAAAGTTGAACTGGGCTCTTTTTTATTTTTTGAAACAGGCATGGGTACGGTGCCCGTCAACCCCACTGGTTTGAAATCTTACTCTTGTGGGAGTTGCCATGTGCCTTCCGCTGATTTTAAACCAGGACGCCGTCAGGGTATTGGTGAAGGTGGTATTGGCTTTGGTTTTCGTGGTGAAAGCCGGGTAAAACATAGTGCCTATGATGAAGAGCAGATGGATGTACAGGGAATCCGGCCTTTGAATGTTTTAAATGTTGCCTATTCATCTGAAAACACCTTATGGAATGGTTCATTTGGATCGGGAGCTGCCAATGCCGATGTATCCGATATTTGGGGAGTCTTTGATCCACCTACCGATTTAAACTTTCTTGGATACCAGGGTCTGGAAACCCAAAACATCGAAGGGCTTAATGTACATCGTATGTTGATGACTAAAGAAGTAGCCGATGCGTTAGGATATACCTCTTATTTTGATGCGGCCTTTCCTGAACTTTCGGAAGAAGAGCGTTATTCCAATCTGGCAGTGAGTTTAGCTCTTTCCGCTTACTTAAGAACCATTACCACTACAGAAGCACCCTTCCAAAAGTGGATTAATGGAAATATGGATGCTATGTCTGATCAGGAAAAACGAGGTGCTCTGGTATTTTTCAATGACGGGAATTGCAATACCTGTCACACCTCACCGGCATTCAGTGCCGTGAAATTTTTTGCGTTGGGAGTAAATGATCTGGATGATCATGTTACCTTTAAAAGAGGTCCGGAGTTAGCCAAGAAAAACCTTGGCAGAGGAGGTTTTACCGGCCGGGAAGCAGATATGTTTAAATTTAAAGTACCGACACTCTATAATCTTCAGGGTACGCCTTTCTATTTCCATGGTGCCAGTAAACAGTCTCTGGAAGAAGTCGTGGATTATTTTGATAAAGCCATACCGGAGAATCCGGATGTGCCGGCATCCCAGATTGCGTACGAATTCAAACCCTTAGGTCTGAGTGATCAGCAAAAAACCGATCTGGTTGCCTTTCTCAAATTTGGTTTACAAGATGCAAATGTCACCCGGCATGCACCCAGCACCTTGCCTTCCGGTAATTGTTTCCCTAACGCTGATCCATTGTCGAAACGCGATATTGGATGTGAGTGACAGGATAGTATTGATAGATCTCGTAAGGTTGACTTACGGGTGTAGACCTGAAAGTAGAGATATGATTCCGATTTAGATCCGGTCTCTTTCCAGATTATTCAACCGGTCCAGCATCAATCGTACTTTTTGATTAGTGTCTTGCAAGGTTTCCTGCATATCGTAAACCGTTAGCACAGGTCTGGGTGGAATGTCCATGATCGCTTTAAGTGCTTTCCAATACTGTTGCACCGCATTCGCTTTGACTTGTTGGGGTGGATAGAGTGAGTTGTCCGATATCAGATGAACGATATCGCTTTCTTTTCTGATCCGTTTGAAAAGAATATCATTTTCGGTGACCACGATGTAGGGTTGATCATTGACTAATTCTTCATAATTTTTTTTGACCCCCAGGATAAAAGACTGAGAGGGGATAGGAAGCATACTATCACCAGCAATTTGAAAAATGCGTTTGGTGCCAGCCTCATATGTGCCGAGATCCCAGTTTATTTTAGGCAAAGAACGGATATAGGCCGGATCGGAAAAATCGCTCAAATAACCAGCCTGAGCCCGGTATGTTGCCGGAACTACATCGATCAGTTCGGTACCTGTAAGATCGACACTGACCGGAAAGTAGATCTCACGTTCGGATATTTTGAGAGTATCCTGTTCACGAAGGGTCGTGTAATCTATTTTAAAGAGGCTCTCCATCGATACGTCAAATTTTCGGGCAATTGCATATAAAGTCCGGGCTGGTGGGGTATTGCCTTCGTCATTTTCGTAACTGGCATAAGTCGATTTTTTCATGTCCAACTCGTTGGCCATCTCTTCTTGTGTGACCGACATACGCTTACGCAGAAATCTCAGATTTTTAGCTAAATAATCCATTTTTCATAGAATTATATTTACTATATCCATTATTAATATACATTTGTATATTATAAATAGACTTAAAGGTAGTAAAAATTATTCTTTAACTGCAAGGCCTGTCGGTGTTGTTTCTCTCCGGCATCACTTCGATTGGGCTGTTAGTCCGGGGATACTAACCGGGATATAATTAGACACTATGGATTTTCGCAACCGGCATATTGTTCATCTGGATTTAGATACCTTCTTTGTCTCTTGCCAGCGTCTGATGGACTCCAGTCTGATCGGCAAGCCGGTGATTGTAGGGGGTACTGCCGAAAGAGGAGTGGTGGCATCATGCAGTTATGAAGCACGGTATTATGGAGTCCACTCAGCGATGCCAATGAAGATGGCCCTTCGCATCTGTCCGGATGCTATCGTGGTGAAGGGTGACATGGATCTCTATTCCAGGAAATCAGAGGATGTCACCAATATGATTGCTGAGGCTGCTCCGGTGTACGAAAAAGCCAGCATCGATGAGTTTTACATGGACCTCACCGGCATGGATCGCTACTTTGGTTGTTTCAAATGGTCTAACGAACTCAAACAGCGTGTCGAAAAAGAAACCGGCCTGCCGATTTCCTTTGGGTTATCACCAACCAAGACGGTAAGTAAAATAGCTACCGGTGAAGCTAAACCCCGCGGCCAATTGCAAATACCCTTTGATCAGATACGCCCCTTTTTAGATCCCTTGCCCATTCAGAAAATACCGATGATCGGTACGGCTACCTACAAAACCTTGTCAAGGGTAGGTATCCGTACCATCAAAACGCTGGCCGGTATCCCGGAAGAAGTCCTGATTCGTCTGCTTGGTAAAAACGGATCTACATTATATCGTAAGGCGAATGGTATCGATCAGACACCCGTAGTCCAGCATAACGAACGTAAATCCATCTCATCCGAACGCACTTTCATGCGGGACAGTATGGATATTGTACAGATGAAGGGCTTACTGGTGCAGCTGGTTGAAAACCTCTGTTATCAATTGAGATCAGAGCAAAAAGTAGCTTCTGTTATTGCTGTAAAAATCCGCTATTCCAATTTTGATACTCATGTACAACAGACCAGAGTGCCCTATACCTCCTGCGATCATGTGCTGATCCAAAAAACCCTCGAATTGTTTGATAAGGTCTATGAACGGCGTATGATGATCCGGTTGGTCGGAGTCAAACTGTCCGGATTGGTGATGGGCAATTATCAGATCAATGTGTTTGATGATGTCACCATCATTAATTTGTATCAGGCGATGGATCGGATAAAAAATCGATTTGGAAAATATGCTGTGAAGCGGGCAGTTGCAATTTCGGATTTTAGATTTCGGAACTAAGTAATATAAAACCATGAAAGAGAAGATAAGGAAGCAAATAAGAATTGGCTTTGTCAATAATTAAACCGGGATTATGTTGCGCCATGCTAAGACCATAGAACGAGAATCCATAAAAGTATGGAAAAACGAGTAATGTCCCCACAGGTGAGAAACCTGTACGGCAAGGCCTAGTCAGCCACCGGAAGTGAGTCTTGCGTAG
>JBGTCB010000834.1:0-12445 GCA_041748995.1 Saprospiraceae bacterium
CCGGATGGTCTGAAACACATCGGGACAGCCGAATTCAAGTGGCTGCAATATGGCAAGGCCGAGGGCCTGAGAAACATGCGTATTGTCAGCGGTTTACTGGACAACAATAACCGGCTCTGGTGGGGCTCGACCGGCCACATCACTTCGCTTGACCTCAATACCTTCCGGCTACCTACCGAAGCCCCAAGAAACCTCGGCCTATCCCATATCGAAATGCAACAGCAGTACATTGACTATGCCAGTCTGTCGGATAGCACTTACCGCAGCACCCTCGCTTTCGGTGAAAAACTGGGCGATTCTTTCGATTCAGTGGTTTCTTTTAGAAACTACCCCGCCAACCTCACGCTACCGTACGACATCAACCACCTCACATTCCATTTTTCTGCCGACGACTGGAACGCCCCCCACCAAATCGAGTACAGCTACAAAATCGACGGTATTGATGATGGCTGGAACTCTCCCAGCGTCGAGGCTAAGGCTGAATACCGCAACCTGCCTCATGGCACGTTCACTTTTCAATTAAAAGCCATCGGAGTGGCAAAAAATTGGAGTGAACCCTTTGCCTACACTTTTACAATCCGTCCGCCGTGGTGGCACACCTGGTGGGCGTATGGATTATATGGAATCCTGATAATTGGAGGTCTAGTAAAAGCAGCACGAATTCAGCAGAAGCGGGAGCGGGAAAAAGCGTTGGCGGAGTCCAGGGATAAAGAATTGGAACAAGCCAGGGAAATAGAGAAAGCATATATTGAACTGAAAACAACGCAGAACCAACTCATTCACTCAGAAAAAATGGCTTCACTCGGAGAACTTACGGCAGGAATTGCTCATGAAATCCAAAACCCACTCAACTTTGTAAATAATTTTTCTGAAGTAAGCAGTGAGATGTTGGATGAGTTAAGAGAAGGACCTTTTAAGAAATTACCAGAAGAGGAAAGGAAAGAAGCCAATGAAATATTTGAAGATCTTAGTCAAAATCTGGAAAAGATAATACACCATGGAAAACGTGCCGACGGCATTGTAAAAAGCATGCTACTTCATAGCAGGCACAGTGATGGCAACGAGGAGCCTACTGACATCAATGTGTTGGCGGATGAATATCTAAGGCTTGCATACCATGGACTTAGAGCAAAGGACAAATCCTTTAATGCGACGATTATCACCGAGTTCGATGAAAATATTATTGATGTTAATATTGTTCCTCAGAATATTGGAAGAGTCATATTGAACCTGATAAACAATGCTTTCTACGCAGTGGCTGAGAAAACCAGGCAACAGCAGAACGAGTACCAACCAACAGTGACAGTTATCACGCGAAAAGTTAATAACGGAATTGAAATTGAAGTGAAAGACAATGGAAATGGTATTCCACAAAAAATAGTCGATAAAATATTTCAACCATTCTTCACAACCAAACCTACGGGTCAGGGAACTGGATTGGGACTAAGTCTAAGTTATGATATTGTAAAGGCTCATGGAGGAGAAATTACGGTTAACAGTGTAGAAGGGATAGGTACTGCATTTAAAATAACGCTTTTGAAGTAATATAGACAGAATTGTCTCAACGAAGGTGGTACTACCAAATGCAAAAGTTAAGATAAGTGCTTCATGAACTTTACCAATTTTGTTTGAGGGCGATGTGGCAAATTGACTAAAGAATGCCAAGATAGATTTAATGCATAGCTGATAGGTGGTTATCCTGAAGTTCGAACTACGCTCGCAGACCGAGACTGTTGGCAGCGATTAGAAAATCCCTACTCATAGAAAGTAACCAAATAACAAATCAATTCAGCAATCGTCTTCCTCATAAAATAGCTTAAGAACCATGTTTGTCCGGGATAATGCATTAGACTTTCTATTACAAGGCAGGATTGCTGCAAATACGGGCACATCATCGATTTTTGATGCTCACCATGATGGTGACCATGCTTTCCCATCCGCGAGCGGCTCATTCGCTCGAAGATCTACCAGATCTTCGTTGTGCCTAGGCACAAATCGCTCAGTCATGCCCTCAAAAACCTCTGGAGCACCCTGACGGCATTCGCATCAGGGCCAAGCCCGTCTTTATTGCACTTCTGGCTTTCACAACAAAACCCTAATACATAATCCCGGTTCAATTCCAAAAGAAGCTGGTCTGGAAGAAATACGGTTCCGGATCAGGTGGTTGGCAATGGCACGCCTTACAGTTGCACCTGCGATGCTGTGGCTAAAATGATGTGGCTAAAGGGGGAAGATCGTATTTAACTGCGGCCCGGATCCAGCTGGGTCCGGGAACGGTGGCATGAGGTCGGATTAGATCAGTAGATTTACTGTCCGATCATTTGCCGGATCTCACTAACCTGATCGGCATTGAGAAAAGTTTCTCTTAGTTGTCTGTCCTCAAGCTTTTCTGCTACTGCTTCAATTACTTTCAAAGCATTCCGGTACGCATTTTGGGACTCATTCGTCTTTCCCTGCAACTGTTTCAAATTACCAAGCGCCACAAAGGTCTTCCAGAGTTGCGGTGGGTTGCCAACTTCCCGTGCAATTTCCAATGCACTTAAAAATTCCTTTTCGGATTCTCTCAATTTGCCTTGCATCATATAAACCTGGCCTCGTAATCGACGCCCCTTGATTATGTATTTCCTGGATTTACCTGGTTCAGCCAGTGACAGACATTCATTGGCATAATTCAATGCTTTATCAGACTCACCCCTTTTCAGGCAAAGTTCACCATGGCTGTGAAATAGATGCTGAGCATACCGCCAGAGATCCAGGCGTTCAGGTAGTTTTGGATTGCGTACCACAAGCTCTACTTTTCTGTATTGTTCCTGCGCTTCGTCGAGATTTCCCATATCCATATGATTATCTCCAAGATTAAGACGTGCATTATTTTCAACTTCAGGATCATCGAATTGTGCTTTGATAGCTGCCTCAACTCCCCTGCTGTTCCATTCAATTGCATTTTTGAGATCCTGTAACTCTCCATAAACATACCCAATGGTATTCAACGTACGGGCATGCCAGAAAGGGATCCCGCCAACACGATCACTGGTCGAGATTACCCCCTTCAGCAAATCCATTGCACGGTTGTAATCTCCCTTGCTGGCCAGTGTCACCGCTTGCAGCCACCGGTCACCAAGAATAAGAAAAATACTGTTTGTTTCTTCCAGGCTGTTACGCCATCGTGCCAGGTGTTGAATGGTTTCGTCATATTTCCCTTCCCACTGGGACTGATGCCAGCCGACAATACTATACCAGCTTTTAATAAAATTATTGTCGATCAGCGGGGCAAGTTCCTCCGCTTTTCTCAGATATGGTTCAGCCTCAACACTACGATGTATTCCATAAAACATTAATCCGAGCGTGGAACTGGCAAAAAACGCGACATCATCATAACCTTCCCTGGCAATAGATAAGGCTGATTTGGCGGTAACTTCAGCCGTGTCGAAATCATGGTTCCACCACTCTGCCCAGGCCTGAAAGGCGAGGGCTAAACCTGCCAGATGAACATTATCAAGACGTTGGGCAATCATACACATATTTTTGAAATCGTTGATGGCATCAGTATAATTTCCCACGGTGAAATTAAGCATACCTTTCATCTGCAGTAGATCTACTGATGTCTCAATACCGGATCTTCCTGTTTTATTACAGACATCAAGCGCCTTTAAATAGTATTTCAAAGCATCCCGATTCGCAAAGACTGCTTCCGCTTTTTGCCCGGCTTTTACCAGATAGGTCAAAGTTTTTTCCCAGTTTTCACCTTCAAGGTAATGATGAGCCAGCATCTCGAAATGGTCGGGAAGGTGATCGGAATAGAGCTCCTCGATTGCTTCACCAATTATCCTGTGAAGTTTTTTTCTCCTCTCAGTTAAAAGCGTATAATAGGCTACGTCATGCGTAAGGGCATGCTTAAACATATAAGATAATTCGGGAAAATATTCCTTCTGGTATATCAGTTCAAGAAGCCTCAGCTCCTCCAGCATATCGTCCAGCCTTAATTCAATGTCGGATATACGGTTCAAAAGACGAACGCTGAATTCTCTACCGATAACGGAAGCAAGCTGGAGTGCCTCCCTGGCCTGTTTAGGCAGTCTGTCTATCCTGCTCAGAATAACATCCTGAATGGTATCAGGAACCTGAATTTCCTCGGCAGGTTTGTTCAAAATGTAAGTACCGTTACTTTTATCCATCACACCGGACTCCAAAAGCGATTTTGTAACCTCTTCAATATAAAAAGGATTGCCCTCGGCTTTACTTAAAATCAGTTGCCGGACTTGCTGTGGAAGATTCGATGTTTTAAGGATACCTTCAATCAGTAATCCACTTTTATCCGGAGTGATATGGTTTAGGGTGATCCGGTGAAAATATGAACGATCGCCAAGTGAAGATACATAGCCTGGACGATAGGTGAATATTAAAAGGACCGGTACCGTAACTACCAGTTCAACAAATGCTGTGAGGGCTGCTTCCGATTGTTCATCCACCCAGTGCAGATCTTCCACTATAACAACAACCGGCCTTTTTCTACTTTCCTGGATCAGCAGGGCTCTGAGGCTGTCAAAAATATGAACACGTCTTTCCATAGCATCCATCCGCATAACAACTGGATCCCCTGGATCAACATTCAATAAAAATCTCAAATAGGGAATAGTGGATCTTACGGTATGCTCCCACGACTGTGTTCCGTTATTTATCTTATTGATTATGTCCGAATCATTATCCTGGTCTTCAATGCCTAAATTATTTTTAACTATTTCAATTACAGGCAGATAAGGGATATTCTTTCCAAATGAATTGCAACTTCCCTTCAACCAGCTAACATGCTCGTCCGCAATCGATTTACGGAACTCCAAAAGCAGACGGGATTTCCCGATACCGGCTTCTCCTGAAATAAATACTACCTTGCCACGTCCTTTCCTGGTCTGTTCCAGATGATCCACTAAAACAGACAATTCCTGTTCGCGTCCAATAAAGGGAGTAAGGCCATGCTCGGCAGCTGCTTCTAACCGGGAACGAGCGGGTTTTTCCCTGATCACACGGTATACATCAATCGGATTGGACTTGCCTTTTATGCGCTTTTTCCCCAGTGATTGCAACTCAAAATAATTTTGTACATGACGGCGGGTATTTTCCGTCAGATATACAGTCCCGGGTTCAGCAATTTGTTCCATTCTGGCAGCCAGATTTACCGTATCACCCAGGGCGGTAAAGTCCATATTCAGGGTATCGCTTATCTTGCCTACCACTACGGGACCAGTATTCAGACCCACTCTGAAATGGCATTCAATGGAGAGAAGTTCCTTCACCTCTTTTGAATATTCTTCAAGCGTTTTCTGCATAGTTAATGAAGCGGATACGGCCCTTTTGGCAGAATCTTCATGAGCGACCGGAGCACCGAATATGGCCATTATTCCATCCCCGAGAAACTGGGTGACAGTACCTTCGAACTGGTGTATGGATTCGATCATACGATCAACGAAATCCTGCATAAGGCGATATAACTGTTCTTCATTCAAGTTTTCGGAAATAGGCGTAAAACCTGCGGCATCTGCAAATAGCACAGTGACTATGCGGCGTTCTCCTTCCAGAACCGAACGATCGCGTATAATCTTTGCGGCAAGATGTGCCGGTGTTTTAAGACGGAGATCCTGTTGAACAGCTGATTGTGAAAACTCAGTAAGTGGTTTCCCGCATTCACCACAGTAACGGTCACCCGGTTTATTTGAAGACCGGCAGACCGGACATATTATTATAAGTTCCGAGCCACAATTTGAGCAGTAATTGCGGTCCGGACGATTTTCATGCCCGCAGTTTGAGCAGATCAGTTTTATTTTCTCCATACGTGAACGAATTCATTTAAAAACGCTTTTGTATCCGGAGCAGAGATTTTTATAATCCAACAACTTAAGCAGAATTTCTTATATAGTCAACTAAATGCAATGCTTTGCCTATCTGAGAGTTATGCTGCCGAATATATTTCCGGTTGGAAGGAAGATAGAACTCAGAAACCGGGAAATCCGCGATTAGAAGTTTCCCTATTATTTAGCTAATCAATGATCTGGCAGATTCAATTCCATCAACAAACACAAGTCCATCATCGCAATACTTTTCAGTACTTTATTCCTTAGCGAAAATCCCTGCGGTCTTTGCGAGAAAAGAAATCATATTATTTACAGCCTCATAAGTCGGATCGGGCTGCTTTCATCCTATCGCAGCTCCCTCTTTAGCAAAATTCCGGACGGATCGGAATCACAATTGACAAGCTTGTAACAGTATATAGCAGGAGTGGGAGATGTGGTGAATCTAAGGTCAGTACTTCTAAATTTGTACCAAATATTAATCTAATAACTGATTGACCCCCTGCAATATCAACTCCCTTCGTTTTTGATTAATCGTGATTGTTCTTTCTTCCATAAATCTTCCAGAAAATAACAGATCATAAATTGCCTCTTTTTCTTCAACAGAAAATGTACTGAAAGCGCGACGTAAAATGGGCAGATAGGAAATAAACTGTTCTTCGCTTAATATCAGCAACCATTGATCAATGATTTGACGAAGTGCCGGTTTATGAATAACGAGCCAGCCTCCTCCATGGAGTAGTCCTTCCAGAAAATAGCATGGATAAAATGGATCATACAAGCTGGATAAATTATACCGTACGAGTCTAAATAACTCATCCTCTTCAATGGCTTTCCAGATCAATAAAAGACGAATGCAATTACCTTTGATCAGTCCATTTGTAAGATCTATGCTAACAATCTGCTTGATAGTCTGAATCCATTGCTCATGGAAATTGATGTCATCCAACAATTGAATTGCCTGATGTAATTGATTGATGCTGGCCAAAAAGGTGCTCGCAACCTCGTCACTGATCTGGGTCGTCTGACCGGGTAGCAAAATGCAAAGCCGGGGATAAAGCTGACCGATCAATTGTTTAATTCCAGTAGTATCAAATTGGGCGGTATTTCCGTATCGTAAGGACCATACCAGCGGCGGAATTATCTCCATCAAAGCGAGTACATCTTCCGTGAGATTACCCAAATCATTGATTTTCTTGCAGATGGGTGCCACTAGGAAGGGCAAGTTCGCATGCAGAGCCCGATAGAGAAGATGACCCAGTTGTCCGAAGTGAGTTTCTTTTTTTAATTGATGCTCAATGTACTGACAAGCTGCTTCTTCTACTGTATTTCCCCACATGCTGGCTTCAATGATTTGCAGTTCGTATTCAGGATACCATTGGAGATCCCAGAATTCATGAAATGTGCCCAGGGGATTGTTTTCAGGATCCCTGGGTACTCCCCAGGCTATTCCCAGGAGGGACATACGGTATAGCAGACGGCTCGATTCCAGGTGGGTCATCTTACGCAAATCAAAATGCTTTTCGATGACTCCGTGTTTTTTCCAGTCGCGATACAATTTTACTTTTCTAAGCTGGTCTTCGAGATCTTTTAACAAAGGCACTGTAGGTACCTGATCGGAGACTGATCCGATTTTTTCTCCCTCAAGCAATTTGATTTTTAACTGTTCAAGTACCTCCATATTACCGCCGACTTGTACCGTGGTTACTGCATCAAAGAGTTCATTGATGCCGGGCATGGACTTTTTTCTAATATAAGCCAGGTTTTCTGCTAACCGGCTACTGTCTATCGTCTGGGCGGGAGAAACCGGATGACCGAGTTCCTGTAAAAATCCGGATGCCCGGCTCATCCAGCGGGCAACTGCTGTTGCCTGATCGGTAAATAGTGCTTCATACCAATAGGGTGAAATGACACCAGAGCTGTATCCGGTATGCCTCGCAATACGACTGTATGACCAGGGTATCCATGTATAGACAGCGGTTGTCTTTTTCAGACCCCGGAGAACTTTGGCATCATCAGAGGAAGAGGGATTTTTTAAATTAACCAGTGCAGGTGTATGCCAGGCTCCACAGACCACAGCGATTTTTTCAAATCCTTCTTTGATGGCCTTCCGAATTTGACCTCGCATATAGGCTTCACGGATTAAGTTGGATTTTTTATCAGATATATCTGATCCTCTCAATTCCTGCATTAATTCTAATATTGTCTCAAATATTTGCGGCGCGGTCTTTTGTTGCTCCACATATTCTTCCCACCAACGTTCGGGATCATCAAAGCCAGCAATCTCTGCCATGTGGCCAAATGGATCCCTGGTAAATCCTTTTTCTCTTTTAGTTATAGCAGTCTGATCGGATATTAAAAAACTTTGATTTTGTGGAAGATCGAAAAAACGCACCGGAATCATTTTTTTTATTCCATATTGAAGAGCTTGCCACTCAGGACTAAAAATCGTAAAGGGATAGTAGGCGTATTGATTTAAATTCTGCGGATTATAAATCATGATGGCAGCAGGAGGTTCTACCAGATTCAATCCTACATAATGAATGCAGGACTCCGCATCGGCAGGACATTCAACTAAAAGGATATCGGGATCCGACTCATGCAAAGCAGCGAGCAGATTTCGGCTGGAACCCGCACCATGGTGGCGTATACCGTACAGTTTAATGACTGCCATGCATAATTTCTTTGCAGGCTTCATAAAGTTTCGACCAGCCTTTTCTTCTTTTCAATATCGTATCGAGATATTCTTCCAGGACCGGTATGTCATGGGCAGGATCTTTAATACTGGCGCTAAGGATACTTTCAGCAAGAGGTTTTAAACTGTTTTGTTGATAGTCGAAATAGGCAGATAAAACCATGCTGTTATTTATGGCTGAAATAGCTTCCGCAGTACTAAGGGTAGCAGTAGGTGATTTAATTTTTAAGTCACCGTCTTCTGATTGACCTGAGCGTAATTCTCTGAATACAGTTATTAATTTCTTTATTTCTTCAATACCAATTTCCTGGGGAGGTAATTTTTTTTCCGCTGCAATTTGGCCTATGCGATAAGTGACGATTTTTAATTCTTCTTCCAGGCTAGCCGGCAAGGGTAACCGGACTACGTTAAAACGTCGTTGTAAAGCACTGGATAATTCATGCACTCCCTTGTCACGATCATTTGCAGTGGCAATTACATTAAATCCGTTTAGAGCCCGGATGAAGATATCCAATTCCGGTACGGGCAGGTTTTTTTCGGAGAGTATGGTAATCAGAGCATCCTGAATGTCGGATGGTATTCGGGTCAATTCTTCAATCCTTACTAAATGGCCCTGCTCCATTGCCCGCATGACCGGACTGGGAATCAAGGCTTTTACACTAGGCCCTTCCTGTAGTAATTTTGCATAATTCCAGCCATACCGGATAGCATCTTCACCCGTACCGGAGGTGCCCTGCACCACCCTTGATGAATCTCCGGAGACAGCGGCAGCCAGATGTTCAGAGAGCCAGGTTTTTGCGGTTCCCGGAACTCCAATCAACAACAGTGCACGGTCGGTGAGTAAGGTAGCTACTGCAAGTTCGACCAACCGGCGTTCACCAAAATATTTGGGTTCGATCTTCACTCCTTTGGTGGTGGTGCCTCCCAATACATAGAGACAAACCATGCCGGGCGATAATTTCCAGTTATCCGGCTTTGGGTTTTTGTCTTCTTTCTGCAGAGCACTCAGCTCATCGGCATATTGTTCTTCTGCCAGTTCCCGGATAAACTTCTGTAGAGTCATAAATACAGGTGATTGCTATTAATAGGTGATCTAAGCCAACATGCCTCCATCCAGTAATATTTTGTCCATTAATAAGATTCGGCTTCTAAAGCAACGAGTACAATTAACCCTTTGCATCATCGGTATTTGCCAGCGTTTACCGGTTGACCTGATCCTAATAATTTGAGGATACGGCTTTCTCTCATGGTATCAGTGTAAAATGACCGAATATAAAATTATCCATGGTAACAAGAGGATGAATCCCCAGAATAGTATTCTTTTCCCAGAGATGCGAGGTAACAAGATGCTGAATAAAAAACTGGAGATGATGGATACGGTCAGAGATAAAATACCGATCCATAAGAATGACCAGGGTGGATTACCGGTTAAAACATCCCAGAAGGCAATGGTAAATGCAGTCAGCAGTCCGTAAAGAGAGCCGCAAATTACTCCAAAAGGTCTGGCTTTTTTTATAAAAAGCGCCATAAAAAAAAGATTAAATAATGGAGCTATAAAGAGACCATTTGTTTTAGCTGTAACCTCAATGATGTTACCGGGAATTATGGGGATGGTCACACTGAGTAAAATAACCAGGATACCCGTTGCACTGCTGGTTAGCCGGATCATTTTTAACGAATCGGAATCATTTTTTAATAGGGAATCAGGAAAGATATCCGTTGTGAGCACCGAAGTGACTGAATTTATTCCAGAAGATAAACTGGACATAGAAGCTGAAAACAGGGCAGCCATGACCAGGCCCGACATACCAGTTGGGAACTGGTTGGCAATAAAATTTGGAAACAGAAAATCGGCATTATTTTTAAAATCGATTCCTTGTGGAAGGAGATTAGGGCTCACCCGGTAAAATTGCATGACTGATAGTCCAACCAGTACCAGAACGATAATAATCACAACTTGTCCGGTTTGAGTAATCAAAAAAGATTTTCTGGCTGATTTTAAATTTTTAGTAGAAACAAAACGCTGGATAGCCATTTGATCAGCTCCTGTAGTGCAAATCCACCAGGTAATATTATTAATTAAGGCAAAGAATATGGTCAATCTTATATAGGGATTAAAGTTAAAAAACTCGATGTCGCTCCAGTTTTCTGACCACGATGAGGGTATGATCGATCCAAAGCCTCCAAATTTGATTACTACTACCGCAATAGTCAATACCGCTCCAAAAAGTAATATTATAAATTGAATGAGATCGGTTGTTAATACCGCTTTCAGACCTCCCATCGTGGTATACAGGACGGTGATGATACCTAAAACTATGGTGATCAACAGAATTAATTCATCATTCCAACCCATCATGACCACCATGGATTTGCCGGCAAGATAAATCAGCAAGGCCATCCAGACCAGACGTGTTGCTACAAAAATCAGGGAGGCAAGTTTTCTGACCGACTTTCCTAATGGTTTTTCCAGAATTTCATAAGCACTGATTATTTTAAGATTCATAAAATAAGGGATCAAAAAATAACTGCCCAAAATAAATATCAATGGTGCACTTATTATATTGACAATGGCAATCACAGGGCCATATTTGATGACCTCGCCGGCAATAGCGAGATATGAAATGGCACTAAAGAAGGATACATACATCGATATTCCGGAGATAAAAGGATTGACTTTTCGTCCGCCAAGGAAGTAGTCTTCTTTATTTTTCTGAAAGTAGGAATAGTACCAGCCTATACTTAATAACACGATACCATATGTCACCAGAATTATCCAGTCCGGCCATCCGACCTTATATTGCAAATGGTGTTCATTGACCAGATATGCTTTTGCAGCCAATACCTTTACACCGGTATTTGCTTCTTTTGTAAAACGATCCCGAATCGTTGTTAAATCTTCTTTACTTCCTCGCCTTGACAAGGCCTCGTACACTTCTGCGCGCTCATAGGCTTCCGCATCCAGGTATGGAAGTAAGTGCTTTTTCAAAGGGATCCTGTCTTCTTCTCTGGCATGTGCCCAAAGAGCACTTATCAGGAAAATACGCAGTGGATGATCACTTTCAATATTTTCGAATTTGTCCTTCATTTGAAGGTACACCGCATCGGGAATGTAGGCTTTTTCTCTCAGGGCTGAGGCCGCGCAACGAAATTGAGCAGAATCTGAGGGTGAGAGCAATTCTGTCAGGACGGAAAGATCTTCCGGATTTCCTGAATTAGAAAGAACCCAACGAGCCAGACTCTTAATTCCACCCTCACGCGACCGGGCAATTTCGAGAATTTCTTCATCAGCAGAATACCATCCCAACTTAGCGAGCGCCTCTAGCGCGGTGAAACGGGTATGATCATCGGTGGCCTCCCTAAATTGATGGAAAATTTCTTTACCCACAGAATCATATTTGATACTGTCTCGATAGTTTTCAATAGCAAGAATGCTGAGAGCACCGATCTTTTCAATGCCATTTTTTTCTAATTCAATTGAAAAAATCTGTTGGGAATTAATCGGAAAATTATTTCTGATTAATGCCTCGGCAACTTGAACCCGGATCTGGAATTGATCGTTCTCAAGAGATTCCTGCAGAAAGGAAGAAAAATCGATTCCCGAAGGTTGGGATTGCAGGTAAGCCGGTCTTACTACAACGAGAAAAAATACAAATAAAATTTTAAAGCAGACCTTCACACTGTACCCCGTTTGAGATTAAGGGATTCCAAACTAAATAATATACAGGGAATTCGAAATAAGTTGAAAAGAGAAGCGAAGTGGTGTCTTCCAAATACAGAATAAGGTGCCAGGGTTGCAAGCAGATCAATTCTAAATATCTGAAGGAATAGACGGATCATTTTATCAGTTGTAATTAAATTTGTAGATAGGATCCTCAATCAATCTCTAAAATGGAACCGGCAATAT
>JBGTCB010000835.1:0-2280 GCA_041748995.1 Saprospiraceae bacterium
GCGGTAATCGCCAGTACCGGACCCTCTTCCTCACCTCTGGAAACGATGACTGGCACGTAAACCGGCATGCCGAGACCATCCGATATCAGGTGTATTCCAAATCTTTTCTGAGTACCAGGAGGTATGGAGTCGAGATCCAGCTTTTTGACAATGGAAATAGACTTTTCTTTAACTGAGATCATTTGAATGTCTGTTCGTAATATTTAAGGAGTTCATCGGCAACAAACTCGGAAACGGGTAATTTATGTTGAATTTCCATAGGACCTACCCCACCAACACTTAGGGTATTTATTTCGGAAAGAACCCGTCTTCCTTCATCATCAACCAAAGTATCCATACCAAAGATACCAATTCCTAGCGGAGCGATAGTCTCGTGTATCTTTATTACCATGAGCTGTTCGTGTTGATCCGCCTGAGAGGCTTCAGAACTACCTCCCTGACTTACGTTACAGATCCACGATCCTGGGGCCGGTATACGGAGAGAGGCACCGACGATCCTTCCGTTGACCACTACAATTCGTTTATCACCCAAATGCACATTCTTCAGATATTTCATTGCCAGATATCCCTGGTCCTGAAGATCCTCAAGGACATCTTCTCCCCGTTCCAAATCCCACTCATATCCTTCCTGATTAATAATTTTATTCTTCTCCACTTTCAGAATACCTTTACCCCCATAATTTCTCAGCGGTTTCAACACCAGATCAAACTCCCGGTGAAACATGATAATATCGCTGAGGTTTCTGCACCAGAGCATCGGTGGACATAATTCATGCAATTGCAACAGGAATTCTTTGCCTCCGGTAATCCGAATACCTTCCGGGCGGTTTATAATCTGTCTTTCCGGAAAATCAGAGGTGAGAAAATCAAAAAATGAGTGACTGACCGGATGAGGTATCCTTAAGATAATCAAATCAAAGTCATGCAGGTGTCTGATTACACTAGTCCGGTTGAATTGCTCTCCAACAGGATCAAATGTGAAAGATTTGCCTACTGGCAAGGTTGACAGGAATTGCGTGGTGCAGTCATGAAAAAAATCATGATTTTGAGGGCTGGAGCGGCTGGCAATGTTGACCAGACTGACCTTTGGATGTTTCAGTAAAGACCGGGCCAGATTATAAACGGAATTGTTGACACTATGCATGGCATGATCGATTAAGATCAGGATACGATAGTTCATGTTATTTCATAATTTCATTAAACAACACCAGATCATCATCCAATGATTTAAATAACCCGGCTTTTAATTTACCCTGGGTGTTGACCAGATTCTGTGCGAGCTTATCGATGGCTATCGTACTTAGAACGGTTTGAATATACCCTTCTATGAGGTCATCCAGACCAAGACCTAAACGGTTGAAGTCCCTTCGATCGGTCAGTACCAGTCGGTTGGTATCGGTTTGCCAGTTACCTTCTTCATCCAGAATTGAAAGATTGGTACCCAGAATGTCCCAACTGTTGGTTTGATCATCGATTGCATCCGTCAATGCTGACTTGGCTCTTCGGGCATAAACACTAAGAGGACGAATACCTTTGGGTGTGGCGCTGACCATCATCCGTATGTCCGACACGTAGGCCTTTCCCCGTTCGTTGGGTACGGTACCGATATGAAAGAACTTTCCCCGGTCACTTTTTGAACTCCAGGCATAATTTCCGATCAGGCTTTGTATAATGAACCGACTGTATTTTTGATTAAGGCTCATAAAAGTGTCAAGTTCTTTCTGATTGACAATTGTCCAGACACCCTGTCCGGCATTGGAATAAGGATTTTTAATGACCGCATGACCACCTAACTTTTTAATCCACATGGGTATTTGCTCCCTACTGACATCCCAAATGGTCATCGGAGTAATTATTTCCAATCCCGATGATGCCAATTCAGCATTAAAAAAATCATAGGCTTTGGCTGCCAGCATTTTATTGCGTCCACCGGCTAAGCATGCGATCACGGGATTGATGATGTGTGTTGTCGAGGAGACGGGAAGCCGGTTCCATGGTTGCTGGGTAAGATATCGAAATACCAACCGCATCGGCTTCCAGGTTGTCCGGCTGGTTTTAATCTGGCATATGCCATCCTGAAACCGGACTCTTGAATCGTCGCCGCTATGAAATGAGACGTAATGGACAGATTCATTGAAGGAATTGGCCATTGCAGCGGCATAGCCTGAGGCTTCCATCGGATTTTTATCAAAAACAACTGCCAGACCACCTTCAGGAGTTGATTTCCGGCTTTGCAGGTACGGCTTGATTGTGCGTTCCATTAATAGACGATATCCTCCT
>JBGTCB010000836.1:0-4171 GCA_041748995.1 Saprospiraceae bacterium
CTTGTCGGATTTATTGGCTCTGGGGAAGAGTTCACTATTTTATAAAAGACTTATAAAAGATACACAGGTATTGTCTGCGGTTGATGCTTATATAACCGGTACCCATGAAACCGGATTGTTCATCATTGAGGGTAAACTTTCGGAAGGAGTATTATTTGCGAAAGCCTGTGAAGAAATCCTGAAAATTCTTGAAGATTTAAAGATTAATGCCATCGAGGTAAATATTATGGAAAAGCTTAAGAATGCGCTGGAATCATCGGTGGTTTTTTCCGAGACCAGTACATTGAGTAAGGCGATGAACCTGGCTTATTATGAATTAATCGGAGATGTGGAACTGATTAATACGGAGGCAATTAAATACCAGGCTATCACCGCTCAGGATCTCATCCGGGTTGCCTCGCACTATTTAAATGAAAAAATGCTTACCACAGTAGTCTATGAACCTAGGGAAATTCCACAATCCTAATCTTTGTAAGTTCTTGTATGTTAAATTTTCTGCTGTCAGGGGTAAACGTATTGAAATAGAGCATAGGCTTCTCTCTGTCGACAGCAGCGAACAATAGGTCAGGCAAAGCATCGTCAGGAGATTACATACAAATATTTTACCTGCGAGTTCGTTTAAGTTGGGTTACGTTTTCCCTATGAAATTACCAGAAGATCAAGAATCTTTAAAAAACAACTATTTAACCAATCGGTTTAATCAAATCCGGGTCAAGGTTTTAGGTTGGCCAGTCTGGCAGTCTATAAAGGTTTGGCTTGCCAGAACCCCAGCCTGGAAGGTGATCATTCTGGGCCTGGGTGCTATCGTTGTGTCTGGTGTCGCATTTTTACTAGGAATGATTCTATTGGTGAGAATGGGTTCTTTTGGCCCTTTACCAACTTATGCCGAATTGGCAAACATCCAGAATAATCAGGCTTCTGAGGTGTATGACCGGTATGGTCGATTATTAGGTAAATATTATATTGAGAACCGGGTCAATGCCGATTCATCCGAGTTGCCACCACATCTGGTCCAGGCTTTGATCGCCACGGAAGATGTTCGTTTCTTTGAACATCAGGGTATTGATCTCCGCTCTATGGGCAGAGTGCTGGTCAAATCCATTTTACTTGCTGACGAAAGTTCAGGTGGCGGCAGTACGATAAGTCAACAGCTGGCTAAAAACCTGTATCCACGGGAAGACTATCGTTTTTTCAGCATGATCATCAATAAAGTGAAGGAGATGCTGGTCGCCAGAAGGTTGGAAAAAACCTACTCGAAAGAACATATACTTCGACTATACCTGAATACCGTGCCGTTCGATGGCAATGCTTATGGGGTAAAAATCGCTGCCCAGCGTTTCTTCAACAAGAATCTTTATGACCTCAAACTGGAGGAAGCTGCTGTTCTGGTAGGGATGTTAAAGGCTACGACCACCTATAATCCCATGCGATTTCCGGAACGCGCCATGCAGCGTCGAAATACAGTGTTGAACCAAATGTTCCGGTTCGGATATCTTGATTCTCTGGAGCTAACAAAACTAGTTGACATCCCGATCAAATTGGATTATCAGCCCGAAAGTCATAATCTGGGTTTAGCCACCTACTTCCGGGAGCATCTCCGGCTCGAAGTTGAAAATCAGTTGAAGAAATATCCCAAACCAGATGGCACGGCCTATAATCTTTATACTGATGGGCTGAGAATCCATACAACCCTGGATGCAACCCTCCAACGTTATGCTGAAGAGGCTATCCGGGATCACCTTTCCGGTCTTCAAAAAACCTTTCTAAGTGAGTGGAAGGGTAGTGAACCCTGGTTTACTAAGGAAGTGCAAGACATGTTAATCAAGCGAAGTGAACGCTATCACAATCTTAAAACCAAAGGCCTTCCGGAGTCTGAAATTCTTAAAATATTCAATAGTCCTGTCTCGATGACCATCTTTGACTATGCAAAGGGAGAGAAGGTGATGGACATGACACCCCTTGATTCCATCCGGTATTACCTCAGCCTGATTCAGGCAGGCATGCTGGTAGCCGAACCCCAATCAGGATCGGTCATAGCCTGGGTGGGGGGTATAGATCACCGTTTTTTACAGTATGATCATGTGAAATCCAGAAGACAAATCGGATCGGTTATAAAACCGTTGGTGTATGCAGCGGCAATTCGCAGTGGAATTAATCCATGTGAATATTTTGAAAATACCCTGGTGAAATATGCGGAGTATGATGACTGGGAACCACATAATAGTGATGAGGTGTACGGTGGATATTATAGTATGGAAGGAGCCCTGAGTCACTCGGTGAATACCATTTCGGTTGATCTGGCTTTGGAAACCGGCCTGGAACCTATTCGTTCCCTGGGTAAAGAGATGGGTATCGAAGGTCATATACCACTGGAACCAGCGATCGCCCTGGGTACGGTTGATGCATCCCTTTGGCAAATGGTCGGAGTCTATGCTACTTTTGCCAATCAGGGTATCAGGCCATCACTAAATTTTCTGGAACGCATCGAAACCACCGATGGAACGGTTCTTGTGCAAAAACCGGGGTCCCAGGACTCAAAGGATATCCAGGTCCTGACTCCAGATGAAGCAGCAATTATGACACATCTGATGCGGTCAGTGGTCGATAATGGCACTGCCCGCCGGCTCCGGTATGAGTACCAGCTATCGGGAGATATTGCAGGCAAAACCGGTACTACCCAGAATCAGTCCGATGGATGGTTTATTGGATATATGCCCAAACTGGTCGCCGGTGTCTGGATTGGCGGGGAAATCCCGATGGTACATTTTAAAACTACCCGCAGTGGCCAGGGATCAAATACGGCATTGCCTGTCTGGGCAAAATTTATCCGGAAAGTACAGGCAAATTCAAAAACAGTTCAGTATACCAGAGGCAACTTCCCAACTATGTCTGACACTCTTTTATCTTCCCTCAACTGTCCTCATTATTTGCCGGAGTTACCGGAGCTTTTCGACTCCCTCCTCGAGTATAGCGACTTCATAGAATTCACTCAGTCGGTTGGAGGTATGGATACAGCTCAGTTGGGTGAGATTATGCGGACATCTCCCAGAAAGAGTACGGAGACACTCAGTGAGTATAGCCTGCGTATTCGGGAAAGAAACGTAAAACTATTGGAGAAGAGAGAAAAGAAAAAAAAGCGTAAAGACTTTTTTGACAAGGTCTTTGGACGCAAGGAGAATTAGGCAATCCATCATTCCATTAATTAATTTCCATGGAGAATTTACCTTGACCTGGCCAGAGGGAAGTGGTAATTCCTTCACCGGATTTTATTCGATTTATCCAATTATAGAAATCTATGTAAATGTGAACTGAAAGAAAAAGCCCGGACATAACAGCCGGGCTTCCCATGTTCTATTTTTTAAAGACTACTATCCAAGCACTTTCTCATCAACCGCAAAAGGCTGACTGTACTTTCGTTCACCGGTGGCTTTATACCAGGCATTGGCTAATGCACCAACTACCGGAGGTAAACCGGGTTCTCCCAAACCTGTTGGATGAATCTCATTTTCAACAAAGAATGTCTCGATCTCCCTGGGTGCTTCATTATGCCTGATCAACCGGTAATTATGGAAATTATTCTGTTCTGGCATGCCATCTTTAAAGGTAATGGCACTGTACATTGCATGACCAATTCCGTCAATGGCACCTCCTTCCATAATGTTGTTGGCGGCATCCCGGTTGATCACAATACCACAATCAACTGCTCCCCAAACTTTCTGAACTATTGGCTGGTCATCCTCCATGCCAAGGTCAACGATCTGGGCTACATAAGAGTTATGGCAATAATAGGCGGCAACACCCCTGTATACCCCTGCTTTTTCCTGACCCCAGCCGGACTTTTCCTTGATCAATTTCAAAACACCTGCATAACGTGCGGCATCATAATCGTTGTTTTCACCCACGGGATTATTTATGGCCCTTTCAAACAGATCCAGTCTGAAGTCAATGGGGTCTTTTCCCATGGCTTCTGCTACTTCATCAAGAAAGGACTGCTCTGCACCGGCGATAAAGTTTGATCGTGGTGCTCTCCAGGCTCCGGTTGATATATTGGAGTCCAGTTGGGCTTTTTCTACGAGGTAATTTTCGATGGCACCAGCGGGAAAACGATTTTCAAATACCGGACTTTCTCTGATGCCTGTTCCCTTGATATGGATTGCAGTCAGGTTTTTGT
>JBGTCB010000837.1:0-1760 GCA_041748995.1 Saprospiraceae bacterium
AATATCATTGGGATCGAAATGTCCCTTCAATAATCTTTGCTTCCAGTTCTGAAGTGGTGGTTTCAGGAATTCCATCACAAAGTAGGGATCATCAGGATGGTTCAAGATTATTTCCGGTACGGAGTGAGGTGCAAATTGACTAACAAACCGGATATATTTTTGCTCAGCAAAATTTCGGGAGAGATCCGCTTCCCAATGGTCGGCTACCTTGAGCTGATGCCGGGCTTCCTTGAGCACGTAGCGGGTTTTGACATTATCGATCAGCCAGATATTGGAAGAAACACCACCGGTGAGAGGTTCGAATACCACGGGAAATTTTTGATCGATATAATTCTTCTCCATCAATCGTTTAATGATCTCCTCGCGATCAATCATGTTCCGCGATTTAACCCGGTCACAGATACTGCCATCCCTTGTATTCTCTAATGAACATATCTTTATGGTGACCTATAAAATCTTCCAGACTCCACTCGTGGTCAGTCATCAGGAAAAGGTATTTTTCCTTGATGCTATAAGTCAGACAATCAAGGTCCCCTACTTCTTTCAATCGCACAGAAACCGGTAGTAGTTCATAGGCATCACCCTCAAAGGCAGTGAGTTTATTGATTTCGTCTGAGTGAAGTAAATGATAGATCTTGCCATCTACCTTCTCGCCAGGTGACGGAGTGATGCCTGGGTACGATTCATTCCTGATTTTCCTCCTTTTAAAGTTGTGAAGAACGGCATCTTCTCCATGACAAATACGTCCCACGATCAAGCCAAAAATCTCAGGCAACATCAATGTACCATAGGTAAAGAGTGAGACCATCATTTACAGTTGAAAGACATTTGGACCTTAGGACACCTCTATCAGACCTCGTTCATGGTAAATAGAGGGTGTGCCCTTTATTTATTCCCGAAAATACGAAACTTAAGACCACCCCCAAATTGAAATAAACCGATTCCAAGTCCGTCAACTTCCGTATCATTTAAAAGGCGGAAATAGCTGGCCTCCAGGACAAACCTGACTTTGTCACCAGATTCAAACCCAAGCGACGAGCCGAAGTAATTGGCAGAACCACTGCCGGTGATCACCTGCGAAATATAACGTGGGCTGGCATAAATTGCCAATCGTTCAGATGGATGATAACTCATGTGCAAGGGCAGATGTAATTGCAGAAGGGAAGTTCCGGCAATGGCCCCCTGAAATCCAATTCCGGGTCCAACTGACATAGCAAAAGGAGAAGTTTTATCGCCGGCGATCTGATATTTAAAATCAATGACACCGGTCAGTCCGGTCGAAATTTTCAACCCAATGTCAAAATTTTCTGCGAGACCATATCGACCGAAAGCTTCAAGGATGACGAAGGTAGCACTACCATCAGTGTCAAAAGCCTGCGTTATTCCGGAGGCACTCATTGCCATGCCTGCTTCTCCGTTTCCCTTTCCGGAAGTCCTACCGGTTTGAAATGATGACAATTGTGCGCAGCTTGTAAGCATGAAAGCGCAAGGGAAAACAATGCCTAGCAGGTGAAATAAAAGTCTGGTGTTATCTGTCATTCTGTTATTTTTCAAACAAATGAAACACATAGTATGTATATGTTGCAGACTGTTAACCAGCTATTTGGAGCATGTTTTCAAAAAGTATTTTGAACTGGTAACCGTCATTGGTTTGGCCAAGTTCGTGACTGGTACACCTAAGAAAATTTTCTTCAGTTATCTTCTCTTATCGAACCGGCGACACTGGAATTACTGCGAATCTTGTCGGGGTTGCCACGATA
>JBGTCB010000838.1:0-6918 GCA_041748995.1 Saprospiraceae bacterium
GATGGAGATCTGGATTTATATGTCATCAATTATCCTCCAACTGCTTTTACCGCTCCCGTCGAATATTATCACTATATGCTTGATCATCATGATAGTAAGGATTCAGATAAACTATACAGAAACGACGATGGGTATTTTACAGATATCACAGTTGAAGCTGGTTTGAGTTCGTTTGGATTAAGCCTTGGGGTTGTCGCATCTGATGTCAATAATGATGGCTACCCTGACATCTTTGTGTCAAACGATTTCAATTCTCCGGATTTTTTATTTATTAACAACCAGGATGGAACCTTTACGAATGAAATTCAGACTTGTTTACAACAGACATCTTTTTTTGGAATGGGTGCCGACATTGCCGATTTCAATAATGACGGCCATATGGATATTTTTCAACTGGATATGTCATCTAATGACCATTTTCGTTCGAAGGCGAATATGTCTTCAATGGACCCGGATGCATTTT
The DNA here is from genome assembly GCA_041748995.1 of Saprospiraceae bacterium. Classification (GTDB taxonomy): domain Bacteria; phylum Bacteroidota; class Bacteroidia; order Chitinophagales; family Saprospiraceae; genus JABDMH01. Next base: position 464 of record JBGTCB010000838.1, read on the forward strand.
ACCAATCAGTAAGTCTTGGTTTGCATCACCAATACATGCAAAATTCATTACAACTCAACAATGGAAATGAAGCAGGTGAACTGCCACTATTTAGCAACATAGCACGATTAGCAGGAGTGTCTTCGACAGACTGGAGCTGGGGAGCGTTATTTGCCGATTTTGACAATGATGGTTGGAAGGACCTCTTTGTCACCAATGGTATAAGACGGGATGTGAATAATAAAGACTTTTATGCCAAACATCGTGAATTTTTTAACAAAATGGAAAATGATCTGAACTACAAAAATAAAGAAGAGGAAGTAGGATTACTGAAGTATCTGGAGCAAATGCCATCTGAGAAACTAAGTAATTACATGTTTCACAATAACGGGGATTTCACTTTTACTAATAGGGCTGAAGAGTGGGGTTTTGGGGAAAAAACATTTTCGAATGGATTGGCTTATTCCGATTTAGACAATGATGGTGACCTTGATCTGGTAATTAATAATTTGGAAGACGTTGCTAGCATTTATCTAAATTATGCTAAGCAAAACAATTATCTTTCGATAGACTTAAGAGGTAACAAAGAAGTATTGCCAAATGGCACCAGAGTTTTTGTCTACACATCTGGTAGTATGCAATTGCAAGAATATAATACTGTCCGCGGGTATATGTCATCAGTCTCACCGATACTTCATTTTGGATTGGGTACCCTGCAAGAAGTCGATAGCGTCCTGGTTAAATGGCCAAATGGAATTATTTCTAAACTGAGGCATGTCAAGGCTAACCAGAGAATGATTATTCGCTATGAGGAAAGCAAAGCTTACGCCAATATTCCTCTGTCCAAAAGTGATCCAAGTCGAAAACTCTTCCAAACAGTAGATATGCAAAATGCCTGGCGACACGAAGAAAATATTTTTAATGATTTTGAGGCAGAAATATTACTTCCGCACAAAAATTCAACCCTAGGTCCGGCTTTAGCGGTTGGAGACTTAAATGGAGATGGCTTGGAAGATTTTATTGTTGGTGGTCCCGTTGGTCAGGCATCAGCCGTTTTCATACAAAACAGCGATGGAAATTTTGAGCCTTTACCCATCCCAGATTTGGAAACCGATAAATACCATGAGGATTTAGGGATACTCATTTTTGACGCAGATATGGATGGAGATCAGGATTTTTATATTGCAAGTGGTGGTAATGAATTCAAACCCGGATCTGAAGGGTACCAGCATCGACTGTATGAAAACATAGGAAAGAATAGATTCCAGCGAAATAGAAATGCCCTACCCGATTTCAGAGTTAGCGGTATGAACGTAACTGCCTCCGACTTTGACCATGATGGAGATTTGGATCTATTTGTCGGCGGACGTTTACTACCCAAGCAATATCCTTTTCCAGCAAATTCTTATTTATTGGAAAATATCAGTGACGCATCAGGTATTAGATTCGTCGATGTCACTGAAAATACCTTTCCAACTCTGAAGCAACTAGGACTTGTCACTGCATCAAGTTGGGTAGACTTTGACGGTGATGGATGGGAAGACCTGGTAGTAGTGGGTGAATGGATGCCGATAAAGTTTTTTAAAAATACTGGTGGATCTTTTGTGGATGTTTCAGATGAACTTTTAGCCGAGGCCTCTTCCGGTTGGTGGTTTGATATTCAAAAGGGAGACTTCGATAATGATGGTGATCAAGACCTGATTGTGGGTAATTTGGGTAAGAATTATAAATACCAGGCAGGAGCTTCGACTCCATTCAAAGTCTATTTAAATGATTTTGACCAAAATGCAACTGCAGATATAGTATTGAGTTATAAGGAGGGAGAAACAGAGTTTCCTGTCCGTGGCCGTCAATGCTCATCTCAGCAGATGCCAGCAATAAAAGTAAAATTTCAAGACTATAATTCCTTTGCAAGTGCTACACTAAATCAAATTTATACAACTAAACTTCTTGAAGAATCCTTGAGCTATGAGATTACTTCCTTTGCAAGTATCTATCTCGAAAACAATCAGGGAAAATATTCTATTAAACCACTACCCCAATTAGCACAAATTTCGAGTATTAATAAATTTGCGGTGAATGATTTTAATCAAGATGGTAATTTGGATGTAATATTAGCAGGTAATCTCTATAATTCCGAAGTGGAAACCCCACGAAATGATGCAAGTTTTGGATTATATCTTCAAGGAATTGGTACAGGAAATTTTACAGTCAAAGACATGATGGATTCTGGTTTGAAAATCGTCGGTGACGTGCGGGGTATGGAGATCATATCTATAAGAGGGGAGAAGCATGTTTTAGTGGCGAGAAATAATGATCGGTTGCAATTGATTAGAGTGCAGTAATTTTTTTGAAGAATGCAAGTGCATCTGCAGGGTGAATTTACTCCAATGCAGGGCTGTGATCACGGCTAATTGCCGCGAAAGTGACCCCTCTGGATATTCCTATGCCTGTTGACCCCTAATTCTGGAGTGATCCGGTAGCAGGGAAAATCGCTAGTTAGACCAATCAAAGTGCCAATCCTGCAGATATTGACCCCCTAAGTTAGTCCTAAGTAGGAGATGTAGAATGAGATCGTTATGGGAAGATTTATAATCCGGAGCAAGCTGACCCCCTTAGATTGCCAGTTTGGGAAAAATGTGATCGAGACCAGGGTAGTTATGGTCCCTAATTTCCTGCATGATCAATGCTTGATGTTTTCGGAAACGATGGTCCGCCTTCATTTCATTACGGCCGGATAAATGTGAGACCCGGTGCGGACATTCATCGTCAGTGGGCATACCCCGGACAGATCACTGGTCGGGGCCGTCTACTCGATTGTACCATAGTGCTCATTTATTCCATTTCCAGCCCAGCCCAGTCCAGATTTTCTGGATTGTTTAGAAATTCGGTGACTTGATCAACTTTACTTAAGAGTAAGTTTGCGATCGAATCGGTAGTTGTGTTCCCAGTCCTTAGCCAAATAATTTTTGGTGGGTGACCCTTGAGATTTGCGATATCCATAAAGTCTGAATCAAAGGTCACAATGGTATAGCCATTATTCCTGGCATATTCCCAAATTTCTAAGTCTGTTGAGTTCTCTAGTCCCAATCTCTTAACCTGGCCCGAATCTCGATATTCTCGCTCAATCTTTTTGATTATTCTGTATGAGATGTTCTGATCAAATAACAATTTCACGATGCCACCCTAACTTTATGTTCCTTATCTGCCGCATATGCAAGACATGCTTGAATTTGTTCCAGGGTCAGTTCTGGGTAATCTGCAATGATATCACCTGGGGTCATTCCATTTGCAAACCAACTCAGGACATCATATACAGAGATTCGAGTTCCAATGACACAGGGTTTGCCGAATCTGGTATTTGCATCAATCGATATATACTGCTTGTAATCTATCATAACGAGCCTATTGATGGACAAAGTTACAAATTCCCAGGTCCAGTGTCATCAATAAAATATATAAAATACCTTTTCAACATCTTGATTTTCAGGTTATCAAAAACTGCCTCGAGGTTTTGAGTCTCTACCAAATTGTCTATAAATTAGGTGAGCCCTTCCTTCATCTGAAAGCCAGGTTAATTCTTTATTCTTTATACTTATCAGCTTTTGACATTAAGTCTACTTTTTTTATCTGCTTGCCTATAAGATTTGTTATACTCCATATGGCGTATATATCACATACAAATGTACGGTATAGCTTTGTAGATTTTGACATCTAAATCATTCAATGGACTTTTAAGCAGCCTTTGGATTCAGTCTGTTAAAGGAATGTCAGATCTCTCTGGCCTTCAATGAGTTGTGCCTCAAAGCACATTGTGCAACTCAGATGTGTGGCATAGCGGTACCGAAAGGTGTGCACCGTGGCATGCGTTCTGATGTTCGCTTTGATCACTGCTAATTGCCACCAGTGACCACCCTGGATATTCCGGTCCATGTTGACCAGAAATCGCTAGTTAGCAATCAAAGTGTCACTCCTGCAAATATTCACCCCCTGAGATTGCCACATGGGAAAAAATATGTTCGAGACCAGGGTAGAATAACCCTGAGTATGCTGACCCCTTTATTGGAAGGGTTACTGGATGCTGGATTGAGTCCGGAGTTGAACTCCTGGTGTTAAAGACTAATTAATGTCTGTCCATAATTTCCGTCTTCTGCGTTATGCTCGCCTTGAAAACGAGCATTCTGAACCAGACACCCGACTTTATTGACAGACTCAACTTAAAAAATGAAATGGACTTAATTATTTTCATTTTCATCTTCTTCTGATAACAAACAATTACCTTCAAATTCAAGTGTTGCAAATTCTTCTTTATTTAACCAATATTCTGAAGTTATTAAAGTAAAATTAGTTACATCTATTTTCTTTAATTCCCACAAAATTGCTTCCGCTTCTTCAAAGTCTTTATCTGTAGTCATTTGTTCTTCAAATAATCTTTTAATAACACTTCTGTCTGAAATCCCGTTATTGAAAGATTTTAGAACAATTTGTTTTGTTATTGCTTTATCGTAACCATCTTTGGAAACCATAGTAAAATCTACAATGGTTGCTTTTGCATTTGGAAATTTTCCATTGTATGCTTTAAACAACAATTGGTTAATATTGAATAAATCATAATGTAGATCAATTTCAGGATATTCTTCAGATACTTTGTCAAGCAACATATCATTGGAAATTTGAGCTATTTGCCCTTCATTTAATCTTTCAGAAAGTTTATAGGTTAATACTATCCCGGCAGCTTCATTAGGCTCAAAATCTGTAATAGCCATATGTAGCATTTCCCTTAAATTTTCCGGCTTTACAGTATTTGCATCAGAAAAATTAAATTGTTCTAATAAGGAGATGTAATCATGATTCTGCCAGTAGTTAGTAATTTCTTCGACAGTCGTAACGTTCTTGATTGTGATATTAAATTTCATTTATTTTATTTTATTTACTTTTCTACCTATCCTTAAAGCTTTTCGGTTTTTGCTCCTTGAACCGGGATAATGCATTAGACTTTCTATTACAAGGCAGAATTGCTTCAAATAGGGCACATCATCGATTTTTGATGCTCGTCATGATGGTGACCATGCTTTCCCATCCGCGAGCGGTTCACTCGCTCGAATCTACCAGATCTTCGTTGTGCCTTAGAGGCACAAATCGCTCATTCATGCCCTCAAAAACCGCTGGAGCACCCTGACGGCATTCGCATCAGGGCCAGGCCCGTCTTTATTGCACTTCTACCTTTCATGACGAAACCCTAATGAATAATCCCGGTTGAAATGTGTGGTCATTTTGTTTTGTTCTAAGTTGTCTCGTCCTACCATTGGCTATACCGTTTGGCTATATGACTTGTGGCGGCTTTCGAAGCACCTTCTTTCCGGCTTTCACAAATTTTCTTAAAAGCAATAGCCTTGAATTTACCACTATCCCCGCCATAAGTTATATATGCAGTTGGCAGTAGCTTTTCTTCAGAAAGTATGCTGAATTGAGTAGAGTTTGTTCATTTGCTGTTTCATTACTTTGTCAGGCGTTAATTTCATAATGGTTTTCATTATCAACTGACCAAAACTACTATGAGCCATCTGTCCAAACCTCCAAGAATTATTTACCACGTAGTCAACTTTTTCTCGTCTGGCTGATTCAAATAAATCCAGAGCCTGTTCCATTTGATTATTTTTTGCCAAAATGTTAGCCAAATAATAAGCATCTTCTATTCCCTGTCCTGCTCCTTGTCCCATATTTGGGGTAGTGGCGTGTGCTGCATCACCTACCAAAACCACTTTGTGTTTATGCCATTTATCTAACCTTTTGAGATCTGAAATGTCACTTCTGATGATTTTCTCCGCTTTGGTTTGGTCAATGATTTTTAGGACAAGAGGATGGAAACCGTTATACAACTGTTGTAATTGAGGTTTAATTGTATCTGTATTGTCAGTTCCATTTTGTTTGGCATTGACTACTGCAAACCAATAAACCTGATTTTCTTTTATTTGAGAAAATCCAAATCTTATCTTTTTTCCCCAACTTTCAATGCCTGTGTTGTGAAATTCTTTTGGAAGACTAATGTCAGAAATTCCTCTCCAACAAGTTTGACCTGAAAATCTTTTTGAAGTACTTAAAAATATATTGTTTCTAACCTTTGAGTTTATTCCATCGGCACCTATGAGCAAATCAGTTACTATTTCCTTATCGCCAACAAAAATCTTCACTTGATTTTCACTATACTCCAATGAAATGAATTCGTATCCTAGTTTAAAAGTAGCTTTAGGTAAGGCTTCATATAGTATCTTTTGTAGAGTTGCTCTGTGTATAGCTACAATTTTATTGCCTTTTTCGTCTTGGACTACCTCCTTTGCAGTTTTTTTAAAGGGCACTAATTGTGAGTTTGTAATATCTACTTGGTCTAACAGCGTACCATTCTCTCTGACGAGTGCACCCAACCCTAACCAATCTAAAACTTTTAGTGCGTTGGGTTGCATCCAAATACCTGCTCC
>JBGTCB010000839.1:0-3948 GCA_041748995.1 Saprospiraceae bacterium
TGCCTTAATAAAAGGTTGTTGAGATGTTGTATATCGACACGGGTAGAGTCGAATTCGATGGTGTAGACAATCGTATTTTTTTCAACTCCCAAATAGAGATGACAGTGATTGGCTCCTGTTTTCAGAAGATTATGAACAGATCCTTTGAATAGACGAAGAATGATTTGCCGGGTTCTCATATCGAGAGATAGCGACCCGATTTGATCATCTACCAGCAAATCTATATGCACTTCGGTACGAGTTTTTAATTTTTCAACATGTTCCTGTATTCTTGCCACAATCTTTAGCATGCTGTCATTTTCCGGATCAACCGTCCATAGAATGTCATCCATGGCATTGATCATGTTTTGTGATTTGGTGTGAATTTGCTCCAGATATTCAATAGCCTTCGCAGGTTCCTTGCGAGCTTTTAAACGGGCCATCTCACTAAGTATATTGATATTATTGAGCGCTACATTTACTTCATTATAAAGATTGTCAGCGATTTTACTGCGCATATGATGGATTGCTTCATTCCTCCTGATTCTTTCTCTGTCAAAGAAATAGAGAATCGTGGCTATCAGCATAAAAACCAGGCTATAAAACCACCACGCTCTCCAAAAGGGAGGAGTCAGTGAAATCTTCATTCGGCTGACAGGACCATCCACTCCGTCGGCATCTTCAGCATGCGCTATAAATTCATAATCTCCCAGGGGCAAATATGAATAGACAGCCGTATTATTTCTGGAAGTTCGCCATGCATGATCGAGGCCCTCCATTTTATACTTTACCAGATATGAACTAAAAAATTGAAGGGTCGAAAATTCGATTTCCAGCGCATTTTCTTTGTAACGCAGTTTAATGCCACCCCTTTGAAGAATTGAATCGACCAATACTGCGCGATTGTTGACCCGGATTCCACTAATGACAACTTCCGGAATATCCCTGTCACGTAACAGGATATTGTTTGGATTGAAAACGATGAATTGTGTTGAACCACCAAAAAGAAGCCGGCCATCAGGTAACCGGTAGGATGAAGCAAGAGTAAATACTTCTTCATCAATACCATCTTGCCGGTCAAAACGTACTAAAGTCTGGTTGGTGAGGTGAAACCTGTATAATCCGCTGGTGGTAGAAATCCATAAATGACCACTTTTGTCTTTTTCCAGGGCTGCTATATAACCGGACAAAAGTCCATCGGTCCCAATGTCTGACAGGGATTTTGTTTTCCGGTTAAAGAGATGTAAAGTTTTTGAAGTCCCAATGACCATGAGGCTGTCGTCATATTCCAAGACAGATGAAACTCCTTCTTCAGGAAGTTGATAGGTTGAGTCTTCTGCATTTTGCATGAAGTGATAAACGACCTTGTTTGAATCGGGATCTACCGCATAGATGCCGGTATTGGCCGTTCCAAACCAAACCAGTCCGGTGACGTCCACCATTATTTTGTTAATGACTGTCCGTGCTACCGCTGGAAACTTTTCCAACCCAGCCGTAAACTCTTTCTGACCTTTTGCAGCAGTCCATTTGTACACGCCTAAACCATGCATCCCCAGCCACAAGTCACCATTTTTATCCCCAATAATTTGCCGGATCGTATTGCCCTGCAAGATGGGTACATCAAAGTATTCTGCCCGACCTGTCTTCTGGCTGTATTTATATATACCAGCCGGTTGAGCAGACATCCAGATCATGCTGTCCATTGGTGATTGCCACATACTCCAGATGGATATACGATTGTCATTCCGAATACCCTGAATATTCAATGGGGCTTCAGACCACGAGCTATCATAGCGGTAGAGACCATTACCCCAGACGGAAACCAGATAGGAACCGTCATTCAAGGGCATGAAAGCAGTGGGGCTTCCCTGACCTCGCTCGTGGAGCACCTTATGTATGTGCCCGACATTTTTAAAATGTTCTTCACTTGGATTAAATCGAAAAATTCCATTATTATTGGTGCCAACCCAGATATTATTATCCCGGTCTTCATGCAGGGTAGCAATGGTACCGTAGGAAATACTGCGATCATTTATATAGCCATTGTGTATCAGTTCAAACTGATTTGTTCCTTCATTGTACTTGGCAAAAACGTTGGCACCTGCTACCCAGATAGTACCGTCTTTCGATTCGAAAAATGAAGAGGTTTCGAGATAAACATTTTTCAGGGAAATCAATTCGTAATTCTCCAGAATCGGGTGGTTCCCATTGAGGTCATAACAATAAATAGCCGGGGTATGCTGCGGCCATGACTGCAACCAAAGCCGGCCCTTTTGATCGAAATGAAGATGGTAGGGTGAGTAAATATTCCTGGATTCAGGGATGGGACTCGGTTCTAAAGTATTTTCCTGAAGATTCCATTGGCCGGCATTGGTGCGAAAACGGTAAAGTCCCCGGTTGTCAAAACCGAGCCAGTAATCGCCAGTACCTGGTTGTTGGGTTAAACTTGCAATTCTCCAGAATTCCCCGGGAACCGAGGAAAATCGAAAGCTCCTAAATTCCCCGTTTTCTTCGTTCCAGATGAGCAATTCTTTTCCCCGGTATAGCAAAAAGATATTCCCCCAATCGTCGATGATCAGTTTTCTTTCCTGGCCGCGGTAAGGGTTTTCGGGGTCAGAGCGCATTGAAACCTCCCGAAAGAGAAACTTTCTGGTGTCAAAGATCCCTGCTCTTCCATTATCCAACAGGATCCAAAGGCGATTTTTTCGATCAAGAATGAGTTGGGATATGGGATTGGAAGGTAAAGATCCGGGATCTTCCGGATTGTTTCGGAAAGAAAGAAAACGGTGACCATCGTAGCGTTGTAAGCCATCAGTACCTCCGATCCAGATAAAACCCTGGTCATCGTGGGTCACCGCATTGATCTGATTAGAGAGCAGACCATTATTGATGGTTATATGGGTGAAAGAATAGTGGATTTCTCCGGCATAACCGGAGTTGCAAAGCCAGATCATAGCTATGAAACCCAGGTACCTCCCCAATCTTAATTTTTTTTCATACTTAAAATTATGCAAAGACCGTAAGATCTGGCCGCAATTTATCCTTCGCTTTCCTCATTTCATCCATCTTTTTGAGCACTTCATTGTGGGAAGGATTTTATGGTTATATATTAGCGGTTGTTTTAGAAATCAGGGTCAGGCCGGACAATCCATACGGCAGTGGGTTTTAGATAATAGAGATAGAATACCGCTGATAAAGGGAGAATTTATTCAAATTTTGTTGATAAAAATTGTCTGGCAGGGTTCCCGAAATCCGAATATATGTACGGTATGCAAAAATTTTTTCTAGTGTCCCTGATGCTGATCGCTTTTACAGATTGCCAGGTGCGCGATAGTCAGGCGAGTACGGTAGCTACATTGCCGACAGAAGCAACCGGCAGTGACAACCTGGCATACCAATGGGGTAGAATTGCGCTGGAAGCCACTGCCAACGATACTGAAAGGTTTAATCCCCGGCCTACGATTACTTCCCGTTATTTGGGTCTGATCTTTATAGCTGTATTTGATGCATGGTCACGATATGATCAGCATGCGAATCCTGTTTATCTGCACGAGGTACCCCGCAAGCCCCTTACTGAGCAAAATCTTGTAAATAAGGAAATCGCTATAAGTTATGCCGCATATCGTACGATGAGTGAGTATTTTTATTCAGACAGCCTTCTTTTTCAGAATTTTATGAAAAAACTGAGTTACGACCCTGAAAATCATTCGTTGTCTCCGGATACTCCGGAAGGGGTCGGTAATCTGGCTGCGAAAGCCGTAATCGAAGCGAGGAGAGGAGATGGTGCCAACCAATATGGGGAAGAAGCAGGCTCGGACAATCAACCTTACCATAACTATGTGGGTTACCAACCGGTTAATACCGTAGACAAGAATGTGGATCCCAATCGTTGGCAACCGAAGTATTTTGCGGATGGGAAGGGTGGAAGATTTGCTCCGGCATGTTTGACACCTTATTGGGAGCGGGTAG
>JBGTCB010000840.1:0-9193 GCA_041748995.1 Saprospiraceae bacterium
TATTGTCTATCTGCAAATAATGTATTGTAGAAACCTGGATGTAGGTTTTGATAAAAGTCATTTAATTGTGATGAGCGGGACATCTTCAGAAATGCGCGGCCGGTATGATCAGTTTCGGACCGAGCTCCTTTCCAATCCCCAGATTGAAAATGCGGCTGCTTCATCCCGGGTGCCTCCCGGGCGATTGTCAAGTTCCTTAAGAGCCCGACCGGAAGGAGTGCCTGAAGATCAGCAAAGGGGTATGCAGACGGTGTGGACTGATTACGATTTTATTGAAACAGTAGGATTAGATTTAGCCGCCGGTCGAAGTTTTATTCGTGATTTTCCTGCTGATGCAGCTACCTCCTTTATATTAAATGAAGCCGCTGTGAAAGAGATAGGCTGGACAAATGAAGAAGCAATCGACAAGACTTTTGGAAGCAGCGAAATCAAGGACTGGGACCAGGGGCAATGGGAAAACAGGGATGGTAAAGTAATTGGAGTCTTAAAAGATTTTCATTTTGAATCATTAAAGCAGGAGATTATTCCAACGGTCTATTTCATTGCTCCATATATGGCATGGAACTATGTTGTCCGCATAAAGCCGGAAAATATTTCGGCTACCATCAGTTTTATTGAAGAAAAATGGAATCAATTCAATCCGGAAACTCCCTTTGCATATACTTTTGTTGATGAAAATTTTGCTCAATTATATCGTAACGAGGAACGGCAAGGAAAGATCTTCGGTGTATTTTCGGGTTTAGCGATTTTTATCGCTTGCCTTGGTCTGATTGGCCTGGCCTCTTTTACTGCAGAGAGAAGAAAAAAAGAAATTGGTATACGAAAAGTCCTGGGAGCATCCGGTTTTAATTTGATTTTCCTGTTATCCAGAGAATTTGCCTGGTTAGTGATCATTGCTTTTATAGTGGCTGCACCGGTTTCGTGGTATATTATGCAGAAATGGTTGGAAGATTTTGCTTACCAGGTTCCGGTTAGTCCCTTGGTATTTATTATTTCAGGATTGTTCGCTTTGTTTATAGCCTGGATAACCGTGAGTACACAAACTGCCCGGGCAGCGTTCAGCAATCCGGTTAAGGTAATTCGAAATGAGTGAGGAATTCAATAAGGGTATTTACTGAATTCCTCACAAGAACTAATTTTCCAAATTATCCGGCAAGCAAATACTTTTTTAGCAGGGAAATACCTTCTTTTATTTCATCACGACCACTTGACTCGATGCCATACCAACCATTGTAGCCAGAATTTTTGGCCATAGAAATCATCTTAGCCGTTAATTCTTCAGTAGGTTGATTACGATAAGACATTCCCATAGCATAAGGGAGTGTTTTATTCAGATATTCCACATTATTAAAATCATCGCTTGGTCCCCTCCAGTCTGGATACGTGCCAAAATCCGGATCATTCACTGCCTTCATCAATTGCACCATCCAATCACCATCATTCGAAACTCCACCATGATTTTCTATGACAATTTTCACCCCGGAAGGCCGGGAATAATCCAGTAGCATCTGGTAGGATTCAGTGGCCCATTTCAAAGCTTCGGCTGGATCTGCATTTTTGGGAGCCCGGCAATTAGTGCGTACGGCATGGCATCCGAGGTAATGTGCAATGTCGACCCACTTTCGATGATTAATTTCAAACTGTTTCCGGAGTTCTTTAGTTGGTTCTGCTCCATCGCCTTCATTATCCACCATAATCAAAACCATGGTTACCCCGTGTTGCGAGGCGTTTTTCTTCATTTCATTCAGGTAATTGATGGTAGGTACTTCGAAAAGGGTATTGACAAATTCAATACCATTCAAATCAAAATCCTCCCGGGCAATTTTTGGAAAATCCAGGGTTTTCCACTTTCCGCTGCGAACTTCATCAACCAGGGCCCACTGCGCTAAAGAAATGTCATCTTGCATCTTTTTTCGATTAGTCATTTGAAAATTAGTAATTATTGATGGACTCAAAAAGCTTGTACTGCCTATTAAAGATGAGTTTTTAATAAATTTTCTTCGATCCATTATTTAATAATTTAATTGTCTTTAATCTTAATAAGAGTTGCGAAATCAGTGAATCAAATTCAATGTTTGATATACAATCCATTCCAGTGGTTTCTTCACACTTCCCAGCCATGCCGGTATTTACGATATAAAAATTCATTGGCTTCCCGATCGTTTGTGATTTTCATATAACGGGCATCATAATTGATTTTCTTCTTAGCCCTTAATGCTACAGCAGCCAGATTAATAGTCTCCGTCACCGGACCCGCATAAATAAAACTTCCCGGTGATTCCTCATTGGCCAGAAAAGCCCGGGTCCAGATATTATTACTGTTTTCACGTTGCCTTTCTTCCGTAGTTTTTATACCATGGTAATTTTCCATTTTACCAGCCGGTATAATCTCAGGTTGTTCACAACGAAAGCCGGCCAGAATTTTACCCGCATCGCCAACAAACATCATTCCTTCAGTAGGAATATCCCGGCTATCTTCTTCCAGTTCATCCGGTGCAAAAGGTTTCATACCTCCGTCATACCAATAGAGATCAAATGCAGGAACTAATTCCTGCGCAGGAAATCCAAGTTTAATGAGGCAGGAATGAGGAAAAGCTACTTCATTTTCAACCCATTTGCAGATGTTGTTTTCTGTTGTCCGCAATGTAGTACCATAGGCCTTGGCAGTGACCGGAGGAGTGGTTATTTTAAAAGCACGGAATAACGGAAAAAGGCTATAATGACCCATATCGGCGATGCTGCCACCTCCAAATTCATACCATCCACGGAATACTGTATGCGTATAATCTGGATGGTAGGGTAGGTGAGGTACCGGACCAAGCCAGAGGTCCCAATTGAATCCATCAGGTACCGGTGGACGATCGACCGGTATGCCCGTAAACTGTGGCCATGCCGGTCGATATGACCAATTGTGTATTTCCTTAAGATTTCCTATCACACCATCCTGTATCCATTTCAAAACCAGGTCATATTCCGTCCGGTTACTCCAGGCCAGTAAATGGGTCTTTCTGCCGCTGGTTTTAGCCATTTCAATAGTTTTCCTGGCTTCATACATGCGGTTGGCTATGGGCTTATGTGTGAGAATGTTTTTACCCTTCTGCATGCCTGCAATTGCAATCGAGGCATGCAGGTGATCGGGAGTCATAATTTTTAGCACATCCACATCGGACTCCATTTCTAGCAACTCCCTGAAGTCTTCATAGCTGGCACATCCTTTATATTGACCGGATTCTGTGCTCTTGGCGTAATATTTCTCTACATAGCTTTGAGCAATATCCCGTCCTCCGGCAACACCTTTAACTCCCTCTCCCCACCCGGGATCATTCAGCACCTTGCGAATTCCATCTCTAATACCGGTCTCAGACCAGTCCAGATAGTTGGTCGTCATCTTATTCGGATCGCAGACAGCCACGACCTGAATATGTTCATGGGTTAGCATACCTCCCAGTTCTCTTAAGCCCTGAGTACCACAGCCGATATTTGCTACCGTGATCCTGTCCGATGGGGGTATCCTGCCTGACCTGGCCAAAACATGCGATGGAACAATCGAAAATGTAGCTGCCGTGGATGCCGTACGGGATATAAAATTCCGGCGACTGATGCGCTTTTTCATAATACGTACACTTTTGATCAAATAATCATTGAACTGGCGGAGGAGGAGTGATCATGATGTGCGCCCGGTGCGTTCCCGGATCCATAATCCACGGTCCTCCTGCAACCAACGGTTTGAGCGGAAGTCCGGTTGATTCGGCAGTTGCCCATGGTATGTAAACTACGTACCGATAGTTGGCATTTTTAACCTCACCACTCGACTCATCAAAAACTCCTTCTTTTCCTTCAAGTAAATGAAGAGTGGTGGCCTGTTCCGGCATTTTAAGAGTCCCGGACTTTGCCTCTTGTTCCCGGATATCAAAAATTTCCTGACTGCTCCTACCCTCTTTCTGCAACTCTCTTCCCCGCATCATGAAAGGCAACAAATCCTTATGGTAACATACACTTTGGAAACCCGGTCGTGCGGGATCATCTGAAACACAGATAAGATTATTAGTACCACTACGAAGTTCTACATATTCTCCATTGCGATCGTACCCATAGACCGTTGCATTTGCTCTGTCTTCTTCCGGAGCGGCCATAACGGCTGCAGCAATTTGATTCTGCCGGTCAGGTACAGTTTCCTGAGCACAACTTATAAGTTGTACACTGATTACGAGTAAAAGGACTTGTAACAACTTCATTATTTCCAATTATTGATTTGCGATAGTGGAATTTAGGAAAAATCTTTGTCATTTGAAAAAATCCATTCCAATAGAGACCATTATCGTATGATTTGAAAAAATTTGGTAAAGAAATTGCTTCGATTTCTAAAATTTCCCGGTCAGGACGAAATATCTTTCCGTCTTCGTCGTCTTAAAGGGATAACTGTCAGACCAATTTTCATGGGTGATCAGGATATCACCAAACAATACGACACAAGGCCGAAGCTATTTAGATTAATCTAGAAGCCAATATGACAAGAGCATTACTTGCATGGAGCCTTTGCGTCTCCCATTTTATTCATGCCCAGGTACCTGCCTACTTCGGAGGCGGCAATAGTACAAATGTAACGGTAACTGCGAGCAGTTCATTTCAGGACCCGAACTGGTCGAAAGCAGCATTAGCTCAGAACACCGTCAACAGTCAGGGGATGCTGGCACCATACTTCGATGCAGCGAGATTTCTCCACCAGTCTTCCATGGGCTTTGATTCCGCGGAAGTACAAAGAGTGATGAACCTTGGTGTGCCAGGATGGATAAACGATCAATTTGGCAAAGCATTTACACAGGAAGACCTGTTACTTACTGAAACCCGGAATGTATTCGATATTCTGGCTGACTCCCTCACTGCAATGGGTGATGCCAGTGCAATACCCCGTCGTCCAACCTGGAAGCACTTCAACTATGCCTGGTGGCAAGTCAATACTTTTACCGATAACCTTTTGAGACACCGGGTGGCATGTGCCCTCGCGGAAATCCTGGTGATTTCACGAAATTCAAATCTGAGTGGATACGGTGATGGCCTGGCATCATACTATGACGTTTTACTGACGCATGCCTTTGGTAACTACAGGGATCTGCTTTATGATGTAGCCCTACACCCTTCGATGGGTTTCTATTTGAGCCATCTCGATAATCCAAAAACCAATCTGACCACCGGCACTCATCCAGATGAAAACTTTGCCAGAGAATTCATGCAATTATTTACGATCGGTCTTTATGAGTTAAACCTGGATGGCTCCCATAAAATGACCGGTGGGATGGAAATACCGACTTATGACAATAATGATATAAGTGAATTTGCCAAAGTATTTACCGGATTGGGAATTGGTGATGTGATACCTGAATTACTGAATCCCAGTAACATGTACGATGACACGGCTTATTTTGGAATGGGTATTTGGAAAGGTGACATGACCGTTCCAATGCGGATGTATGAAACTGATAATCCCAGTACTGGCTGGAGGGATGAAGATCAGCATGAAGATGGTCCGAAATACTTACTGAATGGATTTGTTGTACCGGCCGGACAGACCGGTCTCGCAGATATTAATGATGCCGTAGATAATTTATTTAACCACCCTAATGTAGGACCTTTCATTGGCTATCGGCTTATTCAACGCCTGGTCAAATCGAACCCATCACCTGCTTATGTTCAACGGGTTGCCACTGCCTTCAATGGAAGCGGACCTTACGGTACATCAAGAGGTGATATGAAGTCAGTCATTAAAGCTATTCTGCTTGATGAAGAAGCCCGGGCAGCAAGCTATCAGTTGAATGGGATCAATGGACGTTTAAAAGAACCGTTATTTCGCTATACGCATTTTGTAAAAGCCATTGATAAATATAATCCCAACGGATTTTTCTGGAATATCAACTACAACTTCTACGAAGACACCAAGCAGGATATTCTGGCCTCTCCCAGTGTTTTTAATTTCTTCCTGCCCGGGGACACTCCCAATGGAGAAATTCACGACCAGGGCCTGGTAGCTCCGGAATTTAAATTACATGACTCCCGTACCAGTGCAGGATATATGAACAATGTTTATCGGTGGTCACAATCCTGGGGTGATCTGATGCACACATGGGAAGGTGATATTATGAATCATACTGAAGTCAATTGGGTGATTGATGATTTGTTGACCCTGGCGAAGGACAGTGAAGCCTTGATTAACTGGTATGATAAGCATTTGCTTTCTGGTTTGATGACGGATAAAACCCGAACGATCATGCGTACGGCTCTAAATAGGTTTGAATCTACGGTCAGCTGGCATAATCACCAGGAAAATAGAGTTCGCATGGGTCTCTATCTCGCATTAATTGCACCGGAGTACAGTGTCATGAGATAAGGATCATTGATTAATAAATAGAACAGAATTCTTCTAATTAATATGAAAAAAATCTTTACCAATAAAGTTGCGAGAAGAGAATTTCTAGGCCAGGCAAGTTGTGCGGGTTTAGGTTACCTCACCTTCGCAAATTCACTTTTAAATCTAAAAGCAATTAATTCTGCTGCTATCTCCAATTCAGCAGTCTATGATAACTTTAATGATTATAAAGCCATCGTTTGCATTCTTTTAGCCGGGGGCAACGATTCCTTTAATATGTTGATACCTTCTGACAGCCGCCATAGCAGTTATCTCTCCGCCCGGTCTGGTCTCGGTATACCTTTAGCTCAACTGAACAATACCAAATTAAAATACAACAATGTTGACAATGGTTATTCCGTACATCCCTCCATGGCCAGAGTCAAAGATCTTTTTAATAGTAAACGCCTTTCATTTCTTGCAAACATCGGGACCCTGACTCACCCAAACACCACTAAAGCCCAATATCAATCCAACAGCAATATGCCCCTTGGTCTATTCTCCCACTCAGATCAGATACAACAATGGCAAACCGGTATACCAAACGAAAGGGGAGCAAAGGGTTGGGCAGGAAAAATGGCCGATCTCATAGGATATTGCAATAGCAATAAGAATATTTCGATGAATATATCGCTCTCAGGTTCCAATATTTTTCAGAATGGAGATGCAACCGTAGAATATGCTTTGGACCCCAACTATGGTGCTGTGGGTATCGATGGTTATAACCCTGATGCTATGTACCTGGTTGAATCCGTCCGCACTCAGGCTATTGACAGTTTGCTGGGGAAAACATATCAGGATATTTTTGAAAAAACCTTCGTCAATGTAATCAGGAATGCCCGTGAAGGTTTTGTACAATTTAATGAAGCGATCGAAAATGCCATCACCTTTCCTCCGGATGTATTTCCCGCTTCAAATCTCGGTTCGGCTCTGGAAATGGTGACCCGAACGATCGATGTGCGTGACGATCTCGGTTTTAAAAGACAGGTCTTTTTCATTGTTGTCGGAGGGTGGGATCATCATGACAATTTATTGGAGAATCAGGAGGGTATGCTGGCAATGGTAAGTAATGCCCTGGCTACTTTCCAGGATTCCCTAAAATCTTCTTTCTCCTATACAAATGCGGGTGGGACTTCCCAAAACCACGCAGGGATCAATATGGAAAACAATGTCCTGACGATGCTGATCTCTGAATTTGGACGCACCCTCAAGTCCAATGGCAACGGTTCTGATCATGCCTGGGGAGGGAATACCATGGTGATGGGTGGCTCCAACTTGATTGATGGAGGTAGAGTATTTGGAACATTTCCCTCCATGGTACTGGGTAGCAGTAATCCACAGGAAGTCGGCCTGGGCCGGTTCATACCAACCCTGTCAACTGACGAATACTACGCAGAAGTAGCGAAATGGTTCGGAGTACCGAATACAGATTTAACCCAGATATTTCCCAATCTGAGTAATTTCTATGACCCTTTCGACAGCAGCTATCCCATTGGTTTTATTAAAGCTTAAGGACAATCAATCGATCATGGCATCCAAATACCCAGTCATATTATCGTTTTTATTGTTGGCACTGACCACCGCAATAAATGCCCAGATTTTTCCGGACAGACACACCACTAATGCCTTTGATGGTTTGATTTCATGCACAAAAAGTACCAATCCAAATCCGATAAGAGGATCTTCCCATTGGATCCGGTATCAGTTTAATACGACCGTCTCTCTCTACGATATGATCATCTGGAACCTAAATCACCCCGACTACATCAAAGATGGTTTAAACAAGGTAATCATTGATGTATCCACGAATGGCACAACCTGGACTATGATTGATACTTTCACCTTTCCTAAAGCACCCGGATCAGGTTTCTATGAAGGCTTCCGGGGTCCTGACCTGGGTGGTGTGTCCGCCAGATACCTTTTGATCACTGCCTTAAATAACCATGGAGGCGGTTGTTTTGGACTAAGTGAAATGAGAGTTTATACAACTGATCAACATAATAATGACCTGGAATTTGCCTTTACCGCCTGTGAGAATGATGGTGTACAAATAAATTTAACTGGCGGAGTGGCTATGGGCGGGACATACAGTGGAGTTGGCGTGACCGATAATGGAGACGAGACATTTAATTTTGATGTGGATAAAGTGGGTCCGGGTCAGCATGAAGTCCGGTACATCCATGGAGCAACCACCCTCACTGGTCACATCACTGTGTTACCCTGCAGCGAGCCGGTGTGTCGGGAATGCAAACAATGCAACCCGGCAGAAATCCTGAATGTCAATGGACCGATCCCAACAGATATCTACACGGGATACCAGGTCATGTCCGGAGGTCAGGTTAATAGCAGTGCCGATGTGAAATTTATGGTAAATAATTCTGTACAACTAAACTCCGGATTTCAGGTAAACAGTTCCAGTACTTTCATGGTAGATTTTCGAACTTGCTACAATAACGTTTTACAAAATAGTGGTTTCGAAAATGGTACCAGTCCATGGAGTCTCAGCCAGCACCAAGGTGCAACGGCAACATTTTCGATCGACAATACCGGACCCTATGAAGGTGCATCCAGTGCAAGGGTGCAGGTGAATAGTAGCGATGGCACGGATTGGCATATTCAATTAAATCAGAGTAATCAGTCGCTCACAGCAGGTAAAAGGTACCGAATTAGTTTTGCTGCCCGGGCTAACAATGGAGGAGGTCTCATGGGGGTAGTTGCCCAAGCCAATTCATCTCCCTGGCAGGTTTATGCGGATCATGATTTTGTTGTCAGCGAAAATTGGGAAACGTTCGC
>JBGTCB010000841.1:0-8745 GCA_041748995.1 Saprospiraceae bacterium
GTATGCCAGATCTGAATAAGGTTCTGAAGATTCGGTTGGAATAATACTGGCATTTAGGGGTATTTGATTCTTTCCCATAATTTCCGGCCAGTGACTTTCCAGCTCCGGAGCATAGATGCGGTGATCCGGCATTGATTTTTCTGCAATAATTTTTTTTGCATTGGTTTCTATAAATCCACCTTGTTTGAGAAAGGGCAATCCAAATGCAATATGGTGTCCCCACATAATATCTAAATCGGTACCACCCTCATTTTTAATGGTTTCCTGGATATAAAGCGTGGGATTATTCGCTTCAAGGGTTAATGTTTTTTCAATCAATATGGGAATCCGTAAGGGCCTTGTCCATAATTTGACAGATACCTTTTCAGGTGTATTTTCGATGATGGAATGCTTCCAGGGTATCATCCAGATCTCACCGTGTTGACCCAGCATCGCATTTCGATAAATACCCGCAGAACTATTGGGTAGCACTTCCTGCCAACCTCCATAGTAATAATCTTCCATTTGATTGGAAGTGTCTCGGATCTGCGACATCATTTCAACTGGATTGTGGATTTCCTTTTCCAGTTTAAGCATAAGGTTTAAATCCAAGGGTTTATAGCGAAATTCAAAAATGTCACTTCCCCGTCCGACCAGGATACCAATACGAAGGAAATCATTCTCCATCCAAACTACCCGCATGTTTTTGTACAGCCAGTCATCGGAGATCATACATTTATTGGATGGAAATCGAGTTAAAGACACGTTGAATTGTTGAATTGTTTAACTGTTGAATTAATCGTCATCAAGGGCCTGCAAGGCACCACGCATATATCCCAGAGCAAATGCCATTCCTGCATGCCAGGGTGCCCCACAAGTCATTTCCGGTGTATGGTCAGGTATCAATACTCCCTGGTAATTGTTTTTTTTCAAAATGCGCAAAGCCCTGATCATATTGATATCTCCTTCATCAATAAATGCTTCCCGGTAATAGGGTACTTTACCTACGACATTCCGGAAATGAATATACCCTATTCTATCTAGTGCCGAATATTTATCCAGCAACTGATAAATATCGCCTTCTGCCATTTCCTGGATGGTGCCCATGCAAAATTCAAAGCCATTCGCCGGGCTGTTATTGATTTCTAATAGTTTTTCATATTCAGCCGGAGTGTAAAATAATCTACCGGTTTGTCTTAAATAGGGCAGGGGAGGGTCATCCGGATGCGCAACCAGTCGAACATTCGATTCTTCCGCGACAGGTAATAATTCATCAAGGAAATATTGCAGTCGCTGCCACATCTCTTCTCTTGTCACCGGACTCAGATATCCAGTGTCTTCCTGTGGCTGGTAGGTCATATTCCAAACCATGCCCTTAGGTATGGGCTGGTGGATGTCAATCTTTTCTGCATCGAAGATCACTGAATTCGCTTCACCCCGGCCGATTTTTCCTCCCGACCATCCCCAGACTCCAGCCAGACTAAAGTAATATCCCATAATGGGTATACCGGCCCGACCGATATGGCGGATGGTCGTCTTGAGATTTTCTATTTGCTTCTTTTTTTCCGGACCATCTAAAAGTATATCATACCAATGCGAAGGATCGAAGTTTTCGATGGCAGCAAATTTCAATCCGTGTGATTCGATTTGTTTTTTTAGACCTGACAGCTCTTCGAAGGTCCATAATTTGTTTTGATTTTGGGTGACACCCCAACCTCCCAGATAGTTTTGTGTGAGGGATGGACTATTGCCTCCCTTTACATAATCGACCAACTGAACAACAATATCAGTAGCCCCGGCTTGTTTGGCAAAGCGGAAATTAGCTTCATTTAAAAGACTTTTATATAAGCCAAGGCCTAGTCTCATCGGGAATGATTTTCTATTTTTTATGTTGACCGGTCTATGCTTCAAATAAAACACGAAATAAAACCTGCGATCTCAATTTAAATAATGTTTGTGGTCAATCTGGAAATGGCACTGTCCCCCATTTTTTATTGGGATTTTTATCCATCCATAATTCCAACAAACCTCCTTTGGAAAAATCCTCATGTGTCATCCAGACAGCAGCATGATTTTTGCCATTTAATTGCGCTTTTTGAATATACAGGTTTTCTGCACTATTATTGTAAGTTCGGATGATAAATTTATCTCCCTGATAATATTCCGGATCGAGATGAATAATTATTTCATCAAACACCGGACTGGTAATTTCGTACAATGGATTGACGCTGGCATTGCCCTTGAGACTAAAAAGCCCGATAGACATCAAAGCACTTACACCACCCATTTGTCCCTGATCTTCGTCATGACCACCGTAGCCCCGATCGGGAGTAATACCGCCATAAGCCTGCTCATTGACCCTGCGAACCCAGTATTGGGAAAGCCAGGGTTGACCGGCATAGTTAAATACATGGGCATTCGAACATCCGGGTTGATTGGCGTAACTCACATATCCGGAACTATAGCCGAATACAAAATCATCATCGGCAGCCTGTTCAAAAGCATAATTTAATTTATTACATAAAACATCCTTACCTCCCATCAACGTTGCCAATTTTGGAATATCATGGGAAATGGACCAGGTGCCCTGCCAGGCATTGGCTTCGATCCATCCTTCACCACTCAATGGGTCTTCCTGTAACCAGGATCCGTCTTCTTTTTTGGGGAAAATTAATTGCTGATCCGGATGATAAAGATTTTGCCATCCCCGGGAGCGTTTTTCAAATTCGGTTGCTACTGGTTTGTTGCCCAGTTTTTCCGCCATTTGACTGGCAGCCCAATCCTGAAAACACCACTCCAGAGTTTCTCCGGCATTTCCCGGGCACCAGCCATTATCGATGTAAAATTGTAATCTGCTGGAATCTCCCATCATTCCACCCGGAAGATGATTTCTTACGATGGTATTTAGTGCATGTGCAGGATCGGTCCGTTTAAGCATGCCCTTTGTAAAAGCACTGACAATCATGTTCGTTGCCGGACAACCGGTCATGATGTACGAATAGCCACCTACACAGGGTCCCCTGGGCAGCAGTCCTCCATTGTCAGCGTATTGCACCATAGACGCACTAAAGTCGTCTAAAACGCCGGGCCAACCCAGGCCCCAAAGTATATTTAAATTCCATTGGGTCAGCCATAGAGCATCCGAAGTATACATGTGATATTTTACTTTACCGTCTTCATTTTTCGGTAAATTCCGGACTATGAGAGGAGCGTCGGTAAATTTCCAGTCCAGCTCACCCTGCGTGTAGTCAGGATAGCTTCCGTCTATATCATCAATAATTTGACGACCCAGTAGAACGTGCCATAAATCGGTGTAGAATTTTTCTTTTTGCTGGTCGCTGCCTCCTTTGACTTCCATTTTCCCCAACCAATCATTCCACTGGTTCCGGGCATCGTTTCTGATCTCATCAAAATTCCAATCATCACATTCCGCTTCGAGATTCTCACGGGCATTTTCTATGCTGGTAAATGAAATACCTATTTTCATTTGAATTAAATCACCGGGATTCACCGGATAAGAGAAGGAAACCCCGGTGGAAGGTGCATCCCAATAACTTTGTGTAATTCCGAAAAAAGTCATTGAGTCACGCCGGGTAATCGTGGATGGTCCCTCCAACTCCTCGATAGCCGGATGATTTACCTGATCTTTCCAGCCATTCATTTGATTAAACTCTTTATCAAAGTCCATCACAAAAAAGACTTTGATTTCTTTGGGACCACCCCACATGCGTCCGGTAGATACAAAGGAACCCTCTATGGATTGATTGTCACTTTTCTTCACCGAGGCTTGCGACATCGTTGTACTGCCCATATATCCTCCCAGATTGACCAGAATATTGGCAGTAGTTTTTTCTGTATACCGGAAGCGGTAAAAACTGACCCGGTCAGTGACGGTGTTTTCTACCCAGGTTTTATATTTACTCAAGAAAACCCGGTGATATCCGGGCTGCGCTATTTCATCGTCATGACTAAAAGGAGATTTCCATTGTGGACTACCTTTGGTTGGATCGATTAATCCGGTAGTTGGCATGATATCGATCCCGGATAACATCCAGCCATGGAGCTGTCCAAAGCCCAAAATTTCGGTGGAATTATAGTTGTATCCTCCACCCCATTGATTTTTAATCCGGGTATGGGGAGCGGTAGCAATCATTCCAAACGGGCGGCTACCCGGGGTAAAAAAGAAATAGCGGCCCCGGGTTGTTTCGACAAAAGGATTAACCCACTCTACCAGATCTTTTCTTTTTTCTGCCGCAGGAAAGACTTCAATCTCGGAGAGCCCCAAATTACTTCCATCTCCATCAGTGACCTGAAATTTTACCCATTGAACTTTCTTGGCAGGGAAAGTCACCATTTTCGCAAAGCCATTATTGGGAATAGCGGTCACTACAATCTCCGAACCATCACTGAAAAACAAGGTACCGCCGGCAGTATGTTCTGTTTCGACCGGACGATCGTACAGGATAATTTTGTCAATTATTTGTTCTTCGGGCCAGGTTAACTGGACCCACGGATAGCGGATGTAACCCCAAAAAACCGTCTCACCCTCGCACGCCCATTCTCCAACCCCGTCGATGCCGATTAATCCATCGTTAATCCCTTTTTTACTGTGTCGAGAATCCAACTCGGTTGAAACGGTAATTTCGGCCCGAGGTGCAATGTTGTCCGGACCGGCCGTGATCCCTTTCGCAAAAGTTATAAAAAAAATGCATAATAAAAATCGCAGATAAAAAATTGCAAACATATTTTTCATAAACATCGGAATATAAATTAAAGGGTACCTCTATTTACCTCTGAATGAGTAAAAATTTAATAAGATGCAAGCCAGACAAGGCTGAAGGAAGGAGGATAGCCGTAGCTATCTGACTGACGATCAACGAAGTATGGCGCAGCATATTATTAAATAAAATTTCGAAGAAAATTGTTTTTGCCATGAACGGGGTTAATAGAGGTGCCCTAAATAGTTTTCCAGCTTCTTTCAATTTCTTCGAGGGTCTTTTGTTTCGTTTCAGGTACAAATCGCCAGATAAATAAAACGAGAATGATCGCATTGACCATGAAGATCCAAAAAGTATAAGCTCCTCCGAGCTGTCGGAGCAGGACGGGAAAAAACTGGGTGATCAGCACCACACCCAACCAAAGTGCGACGATGGAAGCAGACATCGCCAGACCCCGGTTTTTATTAGGAAATATTTCAGAAATTAAAACCCAGGGAATTGGTCCCAGGGAAGAAGCAAAACAGGCAATATATCCCAAAATAAACAACAGCAACAATGGACCGGAATTCAGGTTAAAATAAAAGGAAGCTCCCATTCCAAAAAGACAAATGACCATGCCCGATACACCCCACAGCAAAAGCTTACGCCGGCCCGCCCGGTCCATAAGCCAGATGGCCACAAAAGTGAAAACAGTGTTGGTCAGACCGATAATGACGGTTTGTAGCAAAGCGGATTCAGTGCCAAAACCGATGCTTTTAAAGATTTCGGGTGCATAATAAATAATCGCATTGATCCCGGTGATCTGGGAAAAAATGGCTAAGATCACACCCACGAGCATTGCAATGCGCAATCCCGGTTGAAATAATTCTTTTAGAGTACCTTTTTGTTCCTTTAATGTTTCTTTAATTTCTGCCAAAACTTCGGCACCACGTACTTGGCCATTAATTTTTTTTAAGATCTGTTCAGCTTCCTGATCTCTGCCCTGTTTTGCCAGCCACCGGGGACTTTCCGGTACAAGAAAAAGCAATAAGAGAAACAAAACTGAAGGAATGATTTCCGAACCAAACATATATCTCCAGCCTAATTCAATATTCCACTGTTCATCACCCATCCCGGCAATGATCAGATTGATGAAATAAATTACATTAATGCCGACCACAATAGCCAATTGATATAAGGTCACCAACATACCCCGATTGTGTGCCGGAGCAATTTCAGAAATATACATGGGTGAGAGCATGGAGGCCATCCCTACACCCAACCCACCGATAAACCGGGCAAGGACCAACTGAGTGACAGTAACCGGAATCGCAGAACCCACCGCAGAAACTGCAAAGAGAATTGCAGAGGCAATTAATACCCTTTTTCTTCCGAACCGGTCACTTATCCGTCCGGAAAAAACCGCACCGAAAACACAACCCCAAATGGCAGCAGAAGCAACTCCTCCCATTGCTTCATCGGAAAGTTGGAATTTTATCTGAATATTTCCAATTGCACCGGAGATTACAGCCGTGTCATAGCCAAATAAAAGACCACCGATTGCCGCCACAATAGACAGCATATAGACATAAGGCATGTTGGTTTTATCATTCATATAAGAGGGAGGTTACATAGTTAATGGCTTAATAGATTGTGACTGGTGCTTTAATTTATAAATTATAAGGAAAATTCCATCGATCCTTTTAGCGTACAAAAGCTTTTATGGTTGCACATTCCTGTCCGGCTGACTCTCCATGCGGCGTGATCGTATAGGCACCCACTGCCGCAGGAACAATAAATGTTTCCGCATAATGAACAATAAATGGTTCGAAAGCCTGGGTCGGACTTTCCACCAGGATTTCCCGTCCTTCCACTAAATTCAAAATATTAAGATTACCGTCCGTGTCATGAGTTACTTTTGCAGTAAACCAGTGCCTCCGGGTTTCAATGAACTCCAGGGGATGCAAACCGGTTACTTCTTCTCTCCACCCTTCACCTTCCGCTATAATTTCCGTTTGGTTAATCAGTTCATTTTTTGTCCATTCCGTATCCCGGTTCCATTGAATATTTTGTAATCCATGCTCCAGACTAATGGTTCGGGGTTGACCATTAAAATCAACCCGGCCCCAATCCCATAACTTAAAGGTAAAAATGTATGGTGTGGCACTGATCTCCAATACCATACTATTTTTTCCGGAGCAATGGATCGTACCGGCCGGAATTAAAATATGATCATGTTTTTTTACCGGCCATTTATTAATAAATTTCTCCGCATCAAAATGGAAGTCACCACTCTCTGCCAATTCTAATTCATGGATCATTTGGTGGCGGTCAAGGTTTTCTTTTAGGCCAAGATAGACGACCGCATCCGGTTCAACTTCCAGAAGGTAATAGCTTTCGTCCTGGGTATAATGAAGGCCGAAATTTTCTTTCATGTATTGCTTGAACGGGTGGACCTGAAGACTCAGATTTCCCCCACCCATTGTGTCAAGAAAATCAAACCGGATGGGAAATTCAGCTCCAAATTGCTCATAGATTCTTTGACCAAGCAATTTGCCTGGATGGGATAATACCAGGTTAATGGACGGTATTTCAAACCGGTGATTTCCAAATCCAAGGAGCAGACTATTCTCTTCCGGTACACAATCAAAGCACCAGGCATAGTTGATTTCATCCGGATCCAGATCACAAACTTCCTTCATCCATTGGCCACCCCATACACCGGGAT
Source organism: Saprospiraceae bacterium (assembly GCA_041748995.1). Classification (GTDB taxonomy): domain Bacteria; phylum Bacteroidota; class Bacteroidia; order Chitinophagales; family Saprospiraceae; genus JABDMH01. The sequence goes on from JBGTCB010000841.1 coordinate 7,405, forward strand.
CAAAAAAAGGTACTACCCTGAAAGGCCGGGCCGCCGTTATTTCCAATCCCTGCCGGAACAGCTGTGCGGCTACCATTTTAGGGTTGTTACGATCATTGCTATCCAGGACAAAATCCCAAAGATGCATGGTGGATATTTTGTGTTTATCACATATCCGCCAGTCTATAAAATAAGCTTGCTTATATAGTTCGGCCGCACTTTCCTTCCGGTTACTAAACCCCAGATTATCAACTTCATGGCGGCGCATCCGCTGCTGGATTTCCCATCTTGCCATGTCGGCATAAATGAATACCTCCGGTTTCGATGCAAGTAAGATAGCTCCAGGTCCATAGATCAGCGTCAAACCAACTGTCCGGTTTTGGATGACATCTTTCTGACGCTGTATTTTTTCCGGATCCATATAATCGGAGATCTCAAAGCTTCCCAGAAATCCAAAAATAGGATGGTCGCCCAGGTAGGGATCAATTTTCCCGGAGATTTCATTTTCCGGCAGAAATAAACTCTTTGTATCTATTGTAAGGGCCGGCTGCAGGATTTCTTTTATTTCCTTTAGAAGGTCTTCGTATAAGACTCCCTGATACGTTTCAACGACAATGACCGGATTCGGATGTTTTTTTTCCTCCAGGAATAACCCGATTTTTTGACCGATAGCGGACCAACCCAGGCTGCAATCTACAGTTGAATCAGTAACCTTTACATAAGGATATTTATCGTAATTGGACTTCCCTGTGAGATATTTAAAGACAGTTGTTTCCTGTGATTGTTCTTTCATTTTTGGTACCAAAAAAAATACGTATTGGATTAAATGTTTTTATTCAAAGAGATCAGTATCCGGGATTCTGAATAAGCAATCTATTCAAAGCAATTTCATCAGCCGGAATAGGAAATAAATAGTGTGTGTTTGAAACCTGAATGCCGGGTTTGGCCTGACTTACCTTTTCTTCGAGTTTTCCAAATCGAACCAGATCAGACCAACGGTGGCCTTCCCAACCCAATTCTCTTTTCCGTTCTTCCAAAATTGCCGCGGCAAAATTTTCTTTATTTAACTGCGTCAGATCAGACAATATATTCAGAACCGTGGTACCGTCAAATCTGGCTCGGGCTCTGACTGCATTAATGACATTCAGCGCTTCGGTGCTGGTACCATTCCGTAGTTCATTCAGGGCTTCGGCATGCATAAGCATGATATCGGCATATCGGATTAATGGAAAGTCGACAGGTGATCTGCCCGGGATAACTTCAACAGTCGGATCCCAAAATTTGATGATATGCGGTTCGATCGTCACCGGATTACCCTGGGAGTCGGGATAGCTGGTGAGAAGGGTGACAGCCCGGCGGCGG
>JBGTCB010000842.1:0-7605 GCA_041748995.1 Saprospiraceae bacterium
GAGATCATCCGGAGTATTGGTGAGTATCTCCAATCGAAATTCCAGACTATCGTCTCCACAGGTCGGCGAACTGCTACGATCAAACTCCGATGCCCAGATAACTGCCAGTGCCGTATCAACTTTTCCATCCTGATCCCGATCCCATGGCGTCAACCGGGCCGTGAGTGATGTGAAACATATCGCTGTTGGCTTTTTTACTGATTTGATCCAAAACGAATAGTCACAATAGCTATCATTGTTGCATTCATCTCTCAGATGGACTTCAAGTTTATAATGTCCCGGTAACAGACCGGTGGAAATGATCTCAAAATCTTGTTCATGTCCGGAAAGCTCTCCCTGGTTATAATCCTGCAACCCGGCACCTGGATCTGTGAGATTTTTCAATTCCCAGGAAATTCTGGTTAATCCACACAGGTCTTCAGCCCTGACCCGGACTCTCAAATCGTATGAGCATCCACCCATTTCGATAGTGTCTCCTTCCATCACCGGTCCGTCAACGGCACATATGGGCGGAGACTCATCAATGACGAGAATCTTCTGGACACAGGAATCCAGGACAAGACTATAATCTTCCCACCAGTTCTTCTTGACTGGTTTTCCTCCGGTACCGCACCAATCTGCAAAATACCAGGTCCGGAAAATTTTGAAACATGCTTCCTCTCCTCCAACAACTTTAAATACCTTGTCTTTGTGTCCGATTCCCACAATCCGGCAGTCATCGTCAAATTTATAGGTAGCATATCCGGTGTTTTCCGGGCCAGCATCTCCGGTCACATTACCCTGATCATCATAGTAAACACCGCATGCCTCGATGGACATATCTCCGGGTACTTCAAACATAAATTTACTCAGTGGGCATTCATTACCGATATAGATCCTTTGATGCCTTACGAGCGTATCCACCGGATGACGAAGACTGTCATAAAGCGGGGGATCGAAATAAAAAGAATCGGGACAACTCTGCCAGATCTTGAACTTTCGATGCAGAAATCCCTGACCACAATGATCAATTTCAGTCCATACTTCCTGCTCACAGTACACATTCTGTTGACAATTTACCAGTACGATTCCATGTTGAAATCCAATTGTGTCGGGATGATAATAACAGTTTGTAATCAGAGAATCTTTCCAATAGTAACCCAGATGCTCATCGTAGACGTAAACCTGTTCCACAGCATCGTTGCAAAGGCAAATGCTGTCTACAAATAATATATCCGTATCAATTTTGTCACCATTCAGGTCAACATATCCACCATACTCGCCCTTCCAGGCTTTTTGAAAACCTCCAAATATTTGATCCAGGGCTATAATCGACTCCTCATTACCCGCTTTAGCTTGAGCTACAATATATTCTACGCTAACCGGATGCAATTGACCCGGATAGGAATACTTTTTGTCCCGGAAGGACTTACAGGAGATCGTCTCAAAATCCTTGACATCCTGAACCACCATAGCCGGCGTCTTGTCTTCCACTCTGACCTGATTCCAGATCCGGGTCCAGTTGCACCAATAATCCATGACCAGCATCTCAACAGTGACTGCACTACAGGCGTCGCTGCAATCAAAAGCGACCGCTTCACTCCAACCTCCTCCTAATTGATCGTACAGATCAACCAGGTTGCCCAAATCCGGATGAAAAGGAGAAAATCGTTCGGCGGTAGTCTGGTCCGGATCTTCGGGCTGACATTCCTTAAACTTTGAACGGAAATCGGCACTGGAATAATAGGCTTCAGAAAATTTCTCCTTAAAATACGTTTCGTTCACTCCATAGAGATGATCGTTGCAGTGTAGTGTCGCATATTTCATCAGGTCATAGATCCACGCATTATAGATCAATTGTCCACAAGGAGTATCATCCTGACATAACCAGTCCAAAGTCCTGCTGTAATGCGCTTCTACCTCATCAATTGTTTTGTCTGTTTCGAGAGGGGATAACCAAAGGGTATCATGGTGAGGACCTACGTAGCAAGGCTCGACCTCATCACAGAGATCGATGCATGATTCCTGCCAATCTGACCTTCTGATCAGCACCAGGTTTACCGCACAATTATCAGAGCTCCCTTCATCAAATGCTTTATAGTCCATCCAGATTTTTTTGTCACTCAGACTGACCGTAAGGCCTTTTTTCATCACCGGAACCGGTTTGACCCGGTCCTTCACATAGATAAAACAGCTATCGGTAGAAAAATTGTGGCAACTGTCATATGCTTCATACACCACTTTATAGTACTCTCCGTTCTTCGGTAATTTGACCCTTTCGTGACTGACCCAGCAGTCATCCGCTTCGTCATAACTTAAAATGAATGATCCGGCGGTTTCGACGATGGCTTTGACTTGTTTAACTCCTCTCCAATCATCTTTGGCATATAATGCAGGGATATACGTATGAGCGGAGCATTCATGTTCGCTTGTACTCACGATATTCTGACCATAAAGAGTAAGAGTTGCCCGGCTTGGAGAAATCCAACTCGCGAAGATGCTAAATTGGTCTCCCGGAGCAAGAGGAATAGATAGAATCCCATCTCTGCTACTGGTCAGAAGCACTGGGTTTGTGGTATTTCGTTTAGTACTTTCTTCGATATCTCCCTCCTGAATCACCGGGTATTCCACACCATTAATCGAAATATAATATGACAGAGTAGTATAAATATCATTCTGAAGCACCCTGGCGGTTTCTTCAGGCTGATTCATGAGAAAGGGATCAAGGTCAAAAGTCCAACCAAAATTAAATGTCAGATGTTCTGCGGCGGTAAAAGACAACCTGGCATCCTGATAATAGGGACCCAGGCCATTATTTAATGCCAGTTGATCCTCATTAATGGTGCCGTTAATAATTGGTTCTGGCTCATGATGAGAGTTTATCTTGATTTGATAGGGAATTGCTCGCAGATCGATGGTATTTTCCGGATCAAAAAAGTATCCATATGGGATTTCATTGTTCGGATTGGCGATGATGTGCCAATTCTTTATATCAAAAGGACCACTAAACAGATCTGCACCTTTACAATAGATTTCAGGACCAAGAGTGTCCAGGTCATAAAGCCAGAATTCACACCTCCAGTAACCGGGAGCCAGTTGTTGTGCCGTATTCGGAGATACTCCAACCGGTGGTGTTACCAGGCAATTTTCCTGTGCCGGTCCGTAACAACTCTGTTTGATATCGACCATTACCTTGTACAGATTTCCGCAATCTGCCTTGAATTTATGGTCACTTACGTGTACATCCAGTCCACATTTACTGTCAAAGATCGCGGGATGAAATTCTAAAACACCATCGTTATTTACATCGGATGTTCGCACCAGCCAAATGGTATCGCAGGTTAGATCTGTATTTTCAAAAGTTATAAAAGGGCCGATATTTTGGGTGGTGTCGGAGCAGAACAAGGTATCTCTGTCTGCGCAATAGATATGATTCGAATCGATTTCACCAAACAGTAAAACCACAATTGTATCAAATGAAAAGCCTCTTCGACCTATCTTATCATAAGCTTCCCATTCCCTCAGGATCACCTTGACTGTATCCTGCTGACCAGGTAAACACTCATAGGGAATCTGCCAGTCGGTGACAAAGGTTGCATTGAATGGAGACTGACACGGAATAAAAGCCTTGGGAGGTTGGGATAAATCCGGTTTACGCGTTACCTCATCAATACAATACACCGTTTTGTTACGACTTTCTATGACAGGGCCGTTGAGTTGCTTAAAGGTGAGATTAGACCAGCAGGTACCTCCGTTGGTTTCGACGGTTACGGTCAAGGTTTCGTTAAGCAAGTGACAGGCATTAAAAATAATGTTGCCCGTGTAAACAGTTGCCGGACCAAAGACGACGGTTCCAAAACTCCGGGTAACAGTTACTTTGGCGGGAGCAGCAGCAGGAAAATTAGTTACAACATCGGCGAGGTTAAAAAAGGTATTACCATTTTCATCCAAACTGACATTGACATTACGGCAATTAGGCCCTACGTGAGAAAGTACGTCAGCAAGGCAAGAACTCAGACTAAACATCAGTCCGGGTCCGGAAGCACCGGCAAAATCACAGTCCATCCCATTACTCCAGGTTGTGCATCCTCCTACAAATCCTCCTGCCGGATTCTGAACCATCCAGGGCTGTCCTACGCCATCCGAGGCAGTAGTCCAAAACCATTGCCCATATGTGCCAAAAGAAGCAACAGCCTGAACAGACAGCCAATAGGTACCGGCATTTAAAACCGGACAGGAGCTGAGATCAAAAGTTGGGGTTGCTGTAAATGCAGGATCGACAAATATTTCAGAATACATGATGACACCTGGTTTTCCACCTTCATCACGGAAGATGGTTACCCGGAAACTATCCGGAGCTGATGTAGGAGCGGTTCCGACTACACTGACGGACACCAGAGAGGTGGCGACAGGCAAGGTGAAGTCATCAGCAGCCTCGACATCAAAAATACTATAGGATGGCTCAAAGTCCTGAGACGGAGCTCCATTACCGGTCGAAATTACCTGATTGAAGACATCCAGGTTCGCACAACTACCCAAGGCAGTGGCGAATTCTGCAATTGATCGGGAAGTTTGTTTGTTATTTTTCTTTAAGAGTCCGTGAGACTGAGCCATGCCGTGATGCAATGATATCATGACGATGAAAATGCTCATAAGGGCATAGAAAAGAAACTGACCAATGGGAAAATCCAGCCTTCGCGGATTCTCTGGAGGGTTGCAAGAATTCATATCATTTGATTTAATATGTCTGGCCATCCATCTAAAACCTAGATCGATGGCACAATACATATTACGATCAAAAATAATACCAAACTTAGTGTAGATCAGTATCTTATGCAAGATTCGGCAAAAAAAGTCCGAATATTCAGGGTTTTGATGGGGCCGACCTGGTTTGATATTCAATAATAGCCCTGATAGACTGATATGTAAGTAGATCACTCGCAAGAAACTGTTCAGCTGTCATCCATCGGTAAGCCGTTATGTCTTCTTCCACCTGAATGACAACTTCTTTGCTCGAGACCGGTTCCATGACATACCAATTGGTTTTCTTCAGTATCCGGCGATTGCCGGTATCAAAATATGTGTGCCATGTCAGGCCTGCTTTCTGAACAATTCGGCAATCTTGCCCGGTTTCTTCCATCACTTCACGAATGGCAGCATCCTTGCTTTTCTCATTCTTATCTACTTTACCTTTCGGGAGGTCCCAACGGTTCAGTCTTTCAATGAAAAGAATTTCCTCCTGGCTATTATATATGATCCCACCTGCAGCCTTTATCTGTTTATACAAGGACCGGTACTCATCAAACAATGTGTTCGGGTCAGGTGATACCAGGATAAAAGTGTCGGCAGATGGAGATTTCTCCAATTTATCTATATAGTTCAGCAGAGATTTTTTACCTGATAAAAATGGTAAAACTGTAACATTCTGTTGATCAATCGATTGCGATTCTTTTCTATCGGCAAATACAAGACAATTTTCATTTATGTAGATTTTGTACATTTACGCGAATTTTCAAGAAAGGTAATGGATTATGCTCATAAAATTGCAGAGCTACTTCTGCAAATTGAAGCGGTTAAGCTGAATGCTAAAAGACCCTTTACATGGGCATCAGGGATTAAATCTCCGATCTATTGTGACAATCGGATCGCCCTCTCCCACACCCACGTTCGCAACGTCATTAAAAGAGCTCTTGCAGAGGCTGCGTCCGGGTATGATGCGTTTGAATGTGTTGCCGGAGTAGCTACCGCCGGCATACCGCATGGGGTTTTACTCGCCGATGCTTTGGGTCTGCCCTTTATTTATGTACGGAGCAAGGCTAAAGATCACGGAAGGAAAAATCAAATCGAAGGTTCATTGAAGGGGGAAGAGAAAGTCCTGGTAGTCGAAGATCTCATCAGCACGGGAGGAAGCAGTCTGGATGCTATCAGGGCCTTAAGAGATGCCGGAGCTCGAATCTCCGGTTTGCTTGCCATATTTACCTATCAAATGGATAATGCCCGGCAGAGCTTCATGGAGCAAGCAATAAAAACAGACACATTGACTAATTACACCATACTCATTGATGTAGCAAAACAATTAAATTATATCGATGACCAGGATCTTGAGTTGTTAACATCCTGGAGAAAATCTCCAGAATCATGGCAACCAAATTAAACAAAACTATGGCTATAATCACCAAGCAATCAGAAGCTTTTTTGACAAACTATGTCAATAACGCATCTCCAACCGGATTTGAGTCCAGTGGCCAGAAATTATGGCTCGAATACATCAAACCCTTCATTAGTGAATGGGAACTTGATAACTATGGTACAGCTTACGGCGTCATCAATCCGGGACAAGAATTCAAAGTGGTCATTGAGGCTCATGCTGATGAAATTTCGTGGTTTGTCAATCATATCACCAAAGAAGGATTTATACATGTCATCCGTAATGGAGGTTCAGATCATATGATCGCACCATCGAAAAGAGTCAACATTCACACAAAGAAGGGAATTGTCAGGGGTGTTTTCGGATGGCCCGCTATTCATACCCGCGATAGTAAAGATGAAAGTCTCAAACCTACGCTCGACAATATTTTTATCGATTTAGGTGCTAAAGATAAGGATGAGGTACTTAAGATGGGTGTCCATGTTGGATGTGTAATCACCTATGGCAGTACCCTTGAAATCCTTAACAATCGTTATTATGTAGGTCGCGGTCTTGACAACCGCATTGGTGGATTCTGCATCGCCGAAGTAGCAAGAATGTTAAAAGAAAAAAAGAAGAAATTACCCTATACCTTATATGTTGTCAACTCAGTGCAGGAGGAGATTGGTTTACGTGGCGCAGAAATGATCGCTCACCGTTTGAAACCAAATGCTGCGATTATCACCGATGTGACACATGATACCAGTACACCAATGATTAATGCTGTGAAACACGGAGAAACAGAGTGTGGCAAAGGACCATCTCTTACCTATGCCCCGGCAGTGCATAATATATTAAGGGAATTGATCATGGATACTGCTGAGGCAAAAAAGATACCCTATCAACGCGCTGCCTCTTCCCGTTCAACCGGTACCGATACCGATGCTTTTGCCTATAGCAGCACCGGAGTTCCGTCTGCTTTGATCTCTCTGCCCCTGCGTTATATGCATACAACCGTCGAGATGGCACATAAAGATGATGTGGAAAATCTGATCCGGTTAATTTACGAGACCTTGCTCAAGATTGAGTCTGGCCACAACTTTAAATATTTTTAATCCCTATTTTCTGAATACTACATTTTAAAATAGTTTTTATTCAAAGGAGGCCGATCTTTAGGAGAATCGCAGAAACCATTCCACGCTGGTGCATTACTGGTCGGATGGTATTTTTTTCATGTTACATTTATTGAAGTGGCATCCCTGCATAAATTAATCGATCAGTTTCTTTACGGTAATTTTTTCATTGCCCTGTGTGCAGCATCCCTCGTTTATCAGATCCATATAATCAATGACGATTTCAAATGGTTTAATCCTGGTGCCGTCCTTTTATTTTTTGCAACCCTTTTTATCTATTCTTTACATCGTCTTGTGAGTTCTAACAGACTGGAACAAACAAGTAATAATCGAAGACTCTCGATCATCCTTCAATTTCAGAAACAC
>JBGTCB010000843.1:0-2936 GCA_041748995.1 Saprospiraceae bacterium
CAATCTTTACTTCAGTTATTTACAAGGGATTTTACTTTTGTTGTGGAAGATCATTTCAGTGAAATCTTTCAGTTGGCAGTCAGGCATAAGATCCGGATTCATCTGCTTGAAAATCTGGCAGTCAGCCTATCTTTGGTTGTACAATCAGATGCAGAAAATGTAGATGCTTTCGAGAGCGATCTGGTCACTGATTTCAAGGTCGTCCGGACTGATCAATTAATGCTGTGTACGATCCGGCATTTCGAAAAATCAATCGTGGACGAGGTTAGAAAAAATCATAAAGTCTATATTGAAGAATATAATGCGACGACAGCACAACTTGTACTGGGAAAGGAAGAATTGAGTGTTTAAACCGGAATTTTCCATGCAATATTCTAATGAATATTCCCCCTGAGAATCCACCTTCAGGATAGTATGATATCCAAGGACTCATTTAGTAATTAGAAACTTCAGGTAATTCCTGATTGTCTGATTAAGATCTGGCAAAAACTTTTGTTTGTTTATTTCTTAAAAGTGCTGCGATACTTATGCAAAAAAGAATAGCAACGGTATAAAAAACAAATGGAGGAATCGGTGCCGGATCACCGGCAGCATATGAATGTAAACCAGACAAATAGTAATTAACCCCGAAATATGTCATCATCACAGAAGCCAGGCCAAAGAGTGAGGCAACATTAAAAGCATAAATACCCCTTAGTCCGGGAATAAAACGCATATGCAAGATAAATGCATAAATTAAAATAGTGACAAGTGCCCAGGTTTCTTTGGCATCCCAACCCCAATACCTGCCCCAGGATTCGTTAGCCCAGATACCACCCAGATATGTGCCAATACTAATCATAAAAAGACCACCGATCATGGTCATCTCGCTTACATAACTCATCTCTTTAACCACCCGCTGTATCCGGGTCCGGTTATTTTGGTTTACAAAAATCATCAGGATCAGATTGAGAATGCCAATAATAGCACCCAGCATCAGAAATCCGTAACTACCGGCTATCAATGAAACATGTATAGTCAGCCAGTATGATTTTAACACTGGAACCAGGGGGGTTATTTCCGGATCCAACCAACTAAGACCGGCCACCATTAATATGGTCGATGCCAGGATAGCAGTTGCTGCCATACCTCCCAGGGATTTACGGCTAAAAATCAAACCCGCCAGCATCGTGGTAAAAGCAATGTAAATCATCGATTCATATCCATTGCTCCATGGAGCCCTGCCAGAAACATACCATCGCAATCCTAAACCAACCAGGTGTACAAGAAAGCAGATACTCAATAATCCGAAAGCGATTCGTGTCGGCCATTTATATCCGATCTCCGGATTAAATACGAGTGCAAAAAACATGATTAAAATCAGCAAACCAATGAGGCCATACATCTTTCCCAGCCGGCTGAAAACATTCATTTTATTAAGTACGATCTCATAATTAATTTTACTCTCGGAAGGTAAAATACTGTGGCCATGCGTGTGCTGGTAGGTAGATAATTCTACCAGCAACTGATCCGGTAGTTGCCAACTATGTGTCCGGTTCGCAGCCTGTACTGCCGATGTATATTCAGGAAAAAATTGACCGGCAAAAGAGGGTTGCAGGTTCATGTTCATGCGGTTCATGTGGAAGAGATCACCGGGAGATAACCAGGTATCGGAATTCGGATCCTCCGTTGGAAAAATCCGCAGCATTCTACCCGTAAAAACCAAATTGCAAATGTTGACCCTTTCGTCGATTTTAATAATTTCTTTTTCGAAAGTTCCCCGGTATTTTGGTTCCGTATTATAGGCCTCTGCCACGTAGTCTTTTAAGACATAGTCTGGTGTAAAAAAGTCATTATAGGCAACTAGTGTTCCATCAGAAGGAATGATTTTCTGAATGGCATCATCGTTACTAGTCTTTATCAGAGGAACTTCTGCCCAGTTCCGGGGATAAACCATCATGCCGAGAAAGATCTGATCTGATGTCTGGTTGTAAAGCTTTTCTTTTCTGGTCACTTTTCGCAACACTTCACTTGTGAGGGTATTGAAAGGCTTCATTCTACCATTATGATCCTGGACCACGATTCTGCTGAATTGATCGGCATGGTCTCTCTTGATAGTCATTGCCGGATCCAGACTGACATCCTGTGCCTGTATATGTTCACTACCTGCGAGTGTCAGAAAACCAACAAGCAGGAAGCTTGTCAGAGTCTGTCCTGCAAGACGCATTTCTTTCAGTTTTAGTGCTAAATGATTAAATCGACTTTTCTTACTAAAGAAGGTAAGGATCATCCCAACGGTAAGCAGGAAATAGCCCAGATAAGAAATCCAGGTTCCCAGAGCATCCTGATTGACACTTAACACCGTACCGAGTTCATCCTGGTCAAAAGAACTTTGAAAAAAGCGGTAGCCATCATAATCCAGAATATTGTTCATAAAAATCCGGTGATCCTTTTCAAGGTTATTTCGATTATCAATTAAAGTTACTTCGCTGGCGTAAGAAGAAGCACTATTGGTACCGGGATAACGTTCCATAATAAAGTCATGCAACCGGATGGAAAAGGGCAGGGTGATGTATTTTGCCCCATAACTTGCCTTGATCAGGGTGTTTCCCAAAACAATCGACTCCGGATTTCCAGGCATACCATTATTGCCTTTGATTTTTATAAGCTGTTCACCAGCTGTACTGCTGATTCGAAGGTTTAACATGGCGATACTTCCACCTCCCATTTTGCGTGAAGATGAACTGACAATCGTCTCAGCATTGGCATGAAATTCACTGATGACAAAATTACCACCGGAAGCTGTAGTGTATAAAGATCTTAACAATAAAGGTCTCATTTTTCCCGGCATCAATGTATCTGTGATCTGAGTGGCCATCTGCATTTGTGACAGCTCCTGATCGGAATTAAATAACAAAGAATCGTTACGATAGTAAATATTGATGGCACCACTATTT
>JBGTCB010000844.1:0-4359 GCA_041748995.1 Saprospiraceae bacterium
AATACAGCCTGAATCCGGGAAGGGTTCTGCCACACCAGTTTATACCTAGGCTTCTTCCTCAGCACTTCTAAGTTAGATTATTATAACTACAACCACTTTTGTATTAAGGATCCGGGTTAAAGCTTTGGGCGAGTCCCTCCGCCTGGGAGGCTTCGGTCTCCGGAGGACGGCGTCCAGCCTTGTATAGTGTTGCGATTCGCAAATAAGTATACCATCTAACTTGTTCTTTTGCACCAATACTTCATCACCAGAGACCTTACGTAGCTTCGGCTATGTGCGGTTCTGCTTCTTTGTCTTGGCACAAAATAACTGCGTTTTATACTAAACTTATTTACAATTCGCAACACGGGCTTGCATCTTATTAAATTTTTACATCATTCAGAGGTAAATAGAGCTGCCCTTTATTAACTTTGCCCACACTTTGGTGCGCTTTTCAGAAATGATTGCGCTTAATAGGGAATCCGGTGTAAATCCGGAGCAGACTCCGCTGCTGTAAGCTCTAAATGTGCCTACCGGCAAAATACCACTGTCTCTGCTTAGAGATGGGAAGGTGCCGGAAGGGGGAGCAAGCCAGAAGACCTGCCTTAGTAGTTTTTAATTCATTAGACTTCGGGGTTTAAGTCTGTGAGGATTGCAAAATGGAGCCATTAGAAGTATCCGTACTTCCATTGCCTTGAGCGTTCTTCCCTCTTTTCCCCATGAATTTTGCAATCGTAATGATGATCCGGTTAGGTTTCTTTTTGTTTTGCAGTCTTTTTATTGTTCAGTCTTTTGCACAGCTGGATACCATTGTGACGATTGATTCTGTCATAATAACTGCTAAGCCCTTAAGGATGATTGATCCGGGTGGCAAAGTGAGTTCATGGTCTAAGAATGAATCAAATGGGGCCACATCTACTGATCTGGCGGACCTGGCTTCTGAAAATAACTTTGCCTTTATTAAATCATATGGTTCCGGTGGTCTGGCAACGCCCTCTGTAAGAGGTGGTAATGCCGGACAGACTATGGTTTTATGGAATGGTATCCCTTTACACAGTCCTATGTTGGGGCAGTTGGATTTTTCATTATTGTCACTCTCTTTTGCGGATGAAATCTCTCTGCGACCGGGTGGGAGTACCTCTCTATGGGGTAGTGGGGCGATAGCCGGGATCATCACTTTTGACAATAATTTTGAACAAGAAGGCTTAATCAATCTGGAGTCTGAACTTGGTAGTTATCGTCAGGCTAATCAGAATGTTCAGATTTTCCTTGGTAAGAAGCATCTGAAGAGTATCACTCGTCTACTCTTTCAATCTGCCAGGAATAATTTTCCCTATGAAATCGTTCCCCGTGGTCCTGTAAAATATCTGGAGAATGCGGAAACGATACAAAAAGGATTTATGCAGTCGCTTCAATATCTCTTTTCCAACAATAAAAAAATCACATTTCATTTTTGGTATCAAAATACAGATCGTCAGATTCCTCCTTTACTGACTCAAAGTAAAAGCCTTTCAGAGCAGGCAGATATATCTTCCCGCTTTATGCTGGCATATGAAAACTATCATACGAAAGGCTATTCACAAATTAAGCTGGCTTTTTTCAGTGAACAAAATAATTATAAAGATCCGATCATCGGTTTGGACAATGCGAACTCCTTCCAGACCACTATGTTAGACTATAATAAGGATTGGCGATTCAAACACCGGGTTAGATTGTCAGTAGGCTCTACCCATTCGTACACGCAGGCCCATGCGGATGCCTATCAGACAGTTGCGTGTGAATACCGGGGATCCATATTCGCAAGTGCAAAATTAGATTTGAACCGGTTTAGTATTATGTCCGTCTTCAGGAAAGAATGGGTCGATGCCCAATTTGTGCCCCTGACGCCATCCGTGTCACTTCAATACCGGTTGTCTCCGGCTTTTTTACTAAAAGGTAAACTTTCCCGTGATTACCGGCTACCTACTCTTAATGACCGGTATTGGATACCGGGAGGAAATATTTCCCTGAAACCGGAAAGCGGTTGGAGTGAAGAAATCGGTGTGTCTTTCTCTAAGCAATTGAATGCATTTTTTTATTGGAAGTACGAGATCACTGGATTTAACCGGATTATAAACGACTGGATATTATGGAGTAGTAAGGAAGGCCAGGCTTTCTTTTCTCCTCATAACATTGCCAAAGTATGGAGCCGTGGTCTTGAACAAAGATTGAAATTGTCACGAAGTTGGAATAACCATTTAAATACCGTTATCCTGGATCTTAATTACTCTTTGATTAAATCAACCAATCAGGTTGAAATTGTGAGGCCTCGACTGCAGAAGGGTGAACAATTAATTTATACACCCATTCACCAGGGATCGATCAGTGCTTCTCTGAAACTGCGAAATGGAGGGTTTTCCTACCACCATGCTTTTGCAGGACAATTTTCAGGTATCAATCAGGATCTTCCCGGCTATCAAACAGGGAATTTAAAGTTGTTTAGAAACCTGGTATTCCTGGGGGAGAAGATGGAATTATTTTTTAGAGTTAATAATATCTGGGATCATAGTTATCAGGTAATAGAAAATAGACCTATGCCCGGTCGTCACTACATGGGCGGTTTTAAAATAGATATAGAATAAAGGATAATTTAGAATCACTTTAAATTCATAGTTATGAAACACATTTTAACCACATTTCTGATTTATGTCACTTATTTTCTCGGGGCCCAGGCTACTGCGGATTTTGAAGAGTTTAATCTTCCCCAGGACACCTTTAATAATGGGAGTGATGGTTCAGAAGGTTTTATTAGTGGCAATGTTTTATTACCCAATGATTATAGTTTTGATTTTAATGCCTGGACTGGTTGGGCTTTGTCTACAATGCGTGATACACTTTCTCCCGGTTTTTTGAATCAATATAGCTGCATCACCGGCTCCGGTGCAGGTCAAACTGATACGTATGCAGTCGCTTTTGCATTGGAACCAACCACCATCAAATTAATCGATCCTGCAAATTCTGTTGATGGTATGTTTGTATGTAATGCAACGTATCCCTACTTGAGTATGCTTGAGGGAGATGGATTTTCAAAGCGATTTGGAGGTCCGGACGGAAGTGATCCGGATTTCTTTCTGATGACTATTAAAAAATACCAGGATGGAGTTTTATCATCGGATAGTGTAGAATTTTATCTAGCTGATTTTCGTCCTGAAGATCCGGGAGATGACTATATAGTCGATGAATGGACTTATGTCGACTTGTCGACTCTGGGTGCTGCAGATAGTTTACATATTTCGTTGTCCTCCAGCGATGTGGGGATTTTTGGAATGAATACCCCTGCTTTTTTTTGTGTCGACAAAATTGTGACATCGGATGAAGTCACTACTGCGATCGACCAGCTGGAAAGTGATATTCAAATGAGAATTTATCCCAATCCTGTTATTGATTACCTTACAATTGAAAGCCAAAGTGCCACTGATTTAGATCTAAAGATCTATGACCTGAAAGGTTCTTTAATAGTCGACCTTCAAAGTGAAAATCGAACAACTATTGACTGCAGAATTTTTCCTCCGGGGGTTTACTATCTTCAGGCATTCGCAAAAAATACTTATTTTAACCGTACTTTCTTAAAAAGGTAGAATTGAAAAAACGCTCAGTACTAATATAGCTATATGGTAAAAAACCTTTTATCTCGCTTGACAGTTCCAAAATTATTGGTGCTACTTTGTTTCTGTCATTATTGTGGAACATCGATAGCCCAGAACACGGAAGATCTCACCGGTCAACAAATAGATGGGTACCGGGGTATTTGGTTTGAACTCAACCAGAAATACCCCTATGGAGATAAATATAGTGGAGGTCTGGGTACCTACACCGCCAAACATATTCCATTGGCTATTTATGCTCCGGAGGTAAAAAAGACTTTTTTTGTCTATGGTGGGACGACCGATGTAGATGAAAAGTATCTGCTATGTATGATTGGCTATTTTGATCACGAAAGAGAAGTAGTTGGTAAACCATGGGTTGTCTATGATAAAAAAGGAGTCAATGATCCTCATGACAATCCCAGCCTTTCTATCGACCCGGAGGGATATATTTGGGTTTTTGTGAGCGGCCGGGGTAGAAGCAGACCGGGCTTTATTTTTAAAAGTGCATTGCCGTACGACATCAGCTCTTTTCGTCAGGTGCATGAAAGTGAAATGACTTACCCACAACCCTGGTATATTCCGGGAAAAGGATTTGTGTATTTATTTACCAAGTATTCCGGAGTACGGGAATTATATTTTCGTACCAGTAAAGACGGTGAAAACTGGACCGATGATACAAAGCTTTCCGGAATTAGAGAGGCAGGGACGGAACGGAGTGGACACTATCAGGTAAGCAACCGACATGAAAATAAAG
>JBGTCB010000845.1:0-16278 GCA_041748995.1 Saprospiraceae bacterium
AAAAGGGGAGGGTTGCCCCCATAGGAATTTTATACCCAGTTTCCAGGTCGGTCGTACCGACCGGTAAAAATCAACGATGTCCAGATGCAGATATTTATGAAGAAAATCGATGATCAGAGGGGTGGTTGCTTCACCAACTCCAATAACCGGAATGCCGGATGATTCAATCAAAGTAATTTTAAGGGTGGGGTGCTTGATTCTGAGGGCCAGGGCTGTTAGGTATCCAGCTGTGCCACCACCCAGAATTCCAACCGATGAAAAATCGGTTTTTCCATAATCGTAGCCGCCAATAGATGGCAATTCTCCAGACGGGGTAGATAGATGATTCTTCTCTTCAAAAACGATGACTTCACCATGACGATTCCGGATGCCAATCAACTTGCCATGGAGGTCCATGCAGATGCTGGTGAGTTCAACAATGTCAGATGCTGGGTTCAGGCTGGAGGAAATCTCAGCAATAGACCTATGGCCATCTATGTTACTTATAATCCAGGCATATTTTTGGTGTGAAAATCCATCAATTCGATAATAACCCGACCTGGTATTGATATAAACACTGCCGTCCTTTTTTAAGATTGCATCTACATCAGAAAGGATAAAAGGTATGTAGTCTTCAGGGATAGTCATTGGATGATTATTGCAAGACGCAGCATTATTTTCTGAAGAATGTACTGTCGGTGTTATGGGTAAGGTGGTGGTGATCATGCATAGAATAATCCGATCCTTTTTTCTGTGAATCTTCTGTTTCCAAAACACTTCTAATCCAGGAAAGTATCAGAGCTCGTTGACTTTCGGAGATGTCGCGGCTGATTGGCATGTACCAGGGTTTTTCCCAACTTTCCAATTTTATCCGGTCAAATAAATATTTAGCCATGGCTCTGTTTCCCCACGTGTGAAAAGAAAAATTCATCGTGGGATAGAGTACATGATAATGGGAGAAAATTTCTTTCATCAGGATATCAAAGGTGACCGGTCCCTGATAATTTTCGTGACCAGGGTCCAGGTAAATCGAATAATCATCGGAAGGCAGGACCCTCACATTTACAAAGAAACCTGACCCTATAAGCAATCCGGGATAGCAATGAGGGGGTATTTTATCTAATTTGGATGGCAGGAATTGATAGATGGTACTTGCCGGCTCATGGGTGGGAAAAGAAATGAGGTCTCCATCCTTATATTTAGCACTGCGAAACGGCAAGATTTCCATTTCTGCTCCACCAAAGTTCATTTTGTATGCCAGAATATGGACATCCGTTTCTTCGGTAACCATTTCTCCAAATCGAAAAATCCGGATTTTACAGGCTTCTTTATTACCCGAGTAGGAATAATATCCCTGCATAGGATCATCATTTTCATTGCAATAAAGTCCGGTCTCATCAGAAATCATCACTACCGGACTTTCTGACATTAATCTTGTTCTTTGACCGTGATCATTCAGTCCATAAATAGCAAGACCATATTCTTGAAGGCAGGCATTCTTTTTATCAGATGGCTCAAAAAAGAAACTGAATACGCCACCTTCATTCAGTAGCTTTTCCCGGGGTAGGAGCTCTTGGTTAATTGTTAGGGTTCCGATCGGAATCTGGTCCACCGGATCTTGTTGTGGATCTGTTTTTTCAAATATGAATTCAAGGGGTCCCAGGTCGTATGTTTCATAGGAATTATTGAGATAGGGATTAGCTATAACAGGACCTTCTCCCTGACTGTTTTTCATGGGTATATTAATACCAAAGTCGATATCAATTCTTCCTTTCGTGGGTGAGATCTGAAAAAGCGCCGGGCTCAATAAACTGACCGGCACATCGTATTCCTCACTCTTCATAGTAATAAAGGGTTGATTACCTATGAGTTGTCTGGCGATTGTCCAGGACTTCATTTCACCCTCATACCAGGGGGCTATGACTCCCGATATAACACCAAAGGCAGGATTCGATACATTACCAAGGTTCTCATAGTCCATCGGTCTCCTTTCTTCTACTTCACTTAAAATTTGCTGAATATAAATGCCCTGGATTTTTTTCTTCCGGTCTCCGTATTTTCTAAAAAATGCAATCAGTGGACAGTGCTCTTTTTTTTGCAGAGATTCCAGTGGTATGGTGGTGATTATTTTACCGGCACCACTGTACGGCATATTTTCATTAATGACCCGGAATACATTTACTTGCCTTACCGAACCCTTATTTGGATGTCCTTTGAAAAAAACCCGATCGTCTTTATAAAGGGTCAGCCAATCGCTAAATATCTGTGAATACACATTCATGACCGGTAGGGTATCAACCATTTTGGCCGAATTGGTGGAATCATCTTCAACAACAGCATTGTATGTGAGCCGGGCATTGAGATAGGGGAGGATTGATTTTGGACAATTGGTTTCAGTTCCGTAAAAAATTTGGGGTTTTCCATTGTCTTCCATGGTAACGCTTTTCACTCGGACATCATGTAAATGGTAATAATTCGTTCCATAGTAATTCCAATAACCCGCAATGACGCCGGTTAACCGGGTTTTGAGGATGGGTGCAATAAGTGCTTCATAAAGAGGGTGGAATTCATGATCAGCTTGCCATTGCCCTAATGGTGTTCTGGCCCAGTCAATAAATTTAAGATGGCTGTTGATTACGTTAATTTCAACAAAATTCTTGCCTGGAAATATTGGATCAGTGTCAGTCTTTAATTCGATTCCAGCGGGGATCAGTGATAGAACTTTTTCGAGACTACTGTCTTTAGGAATATACTCAGGACCAAAATAGATCCTTGGGGGGAAGAATGCTTTACCAGTGATAGGATTGAAAATAATGAGTGGATGATGCATGTTGTTATTGCCGGTTGCAGGGTCTGCTGAAAAACGACCGGAAAAATTTAGACGTGGCAAATCAAATTGACTCATAAAAAATTGGATTAAATAGTAGCAGATACTTTCATATGAATATTGTCGGTAACTTTCACTTTTTTCGAATTACCAGGTTCAAAACTCTTTCGCCAGGCTCATAGACTCATTTGGGCTTCTGTTGCGAGTCCGGTTTATACTTTGATACTCAACGAAAACCTTATCAAATTTTTTAACATATCTATTTCGAACCTCTACGCGGATACTTAGTGCTTAATGTAACTTGCCTCCCTGGTTATGTGGGCAAAGCAAAAGGAAGATACCAATATCGTCAGGTTCACCAAATGCACTTACTACTATTGAAAGGTATTGAAAAATGACTATATTGAACTAAAATCTTGAAGAAATGAATTCGAAGAACCCACAGAAGACTCCCCTAAACATAGTGAAACTTCCGATTTCGGATGAGGCAATGCAATTCTTAAAATCCAGTGATGAAAACCTGAAAGATTTAACCAAGGTGACTAACAATGCCGGTTGGTATGTGAATAAGCCTGAGTCAGAGACTCTGTAGTGACTGATTGTGTTGAATTAAAGGGACACCCCTGGAGGGCAGTTGAACTACCCAACTTGCGGTGACATTGTCAGATTTTTTTGTCTTAAAATTGAAGCATGAATCTGAGTATTTTAGACAGCCTCATCAGAATGTCGTGCTTGGTGTCAGAGTAAACACTCCCTAATTCTGTGATCCCACTTCATACCAGCATCCGGACACGCGAGATTAATGAAACACTGAAACTGGCTCGTACTTTTGCTGGAAAACTTGGGGTGAGCCGGGTCACCTGTACCACTTTTCAGGATCATATAGGTATTCCGGTCTTTACCGGAGTCCGTCCCGATGCTGAAAGTGGATCATTATGTATTTCTGCTGGAAAAGGTCTAACAATGATGGAGGCAGAGGTAGGAGCTTATATGGAAGCCATTGAATTTGCGCTTTCTGAGACTAGACATTCAGCTTGCAGAATCGATGTCGCTCAGTATCAGGATATTTTGACGGCGGCTGACAACCCGGAAGTTTTGCTCGACTTATGTCCGATCATCGGCAGGGAAATAGACCTGTCTGCAGAGGTGCCATGTGTCTCAGCCCTGGATCTGATCAGTGGTAGGGAGTATCTCCTTCCGGCCGAGCTTGCCTATGTACCTTTCAACCTGGAAAAGGCAATATTTGGTAATCATACAAATGGGCTGGCATCTGGTAATACCTGGGTGGAAGCATGTGTCCATGGCATATTTGAAGTGATCGAGAGGGATATTTTATCCTTTGAATTCATTCGGGATACATCTACCTTAGTTTTGGGCAAAAGTTTGTCTCACTGCGAAGATCTGATTTATAAAATATATCAGGCGGATCTCGATATAGTGATTCGTGCTGTTCCCAATATTTATAATTTTCCTTTTTTTGCTGCCACTATAATTGATACTAATTCGAGGCATCCGGCATTCATCAATACAGGATATGGATTGCATAGTGATTATCACATTGCAAGTCTACGGGCACTTACAGAAGCAGCTCAAAGCAGACTGACCTATATCCATGGCACCCGCGATGATCTGATGGAAAGATTTGTTGATTATGATGGAATGACCGGTGAGCAATTGAATGCATTATTTCTGGACAAATCCGGCCATCTGAAATCAGATGCCGGGAGCAAGAGTCAATCTTCAGCGGATTTCACGATAATTGATGGTCTAACTATGCAGGAATATTTTAAAACCCTGTTGGATCATTTGATAAAACTTGGTATTGGGAAAGTATTGGCCATCTTCCATTCACCTAAGGATGATCCTCTGCAGGTAGTTAAGATCGTCATTCCCGGTTTGGAGTTTTATAACCCCGAGAGTCAGAGAATTGGTCCCCGACTCCGTAATTATGTCGAATATGTCACGAGTGGTGCTTTTTGCTGGTCCGAGCTTGAATCAGGTTGCAAAAAATTTGTTGGTTAGCCGGCGAATCGATTTGCTACCACCTTGTAAACGGCGTGATGTCTCAAATATAATCCGGGAGGATAATTGCTCCTGTATGATTATTGCAGATGGATTTTTTCATCAGTTCAATGCAGTTGGTCATCGTGAAATCAGAGCAGCTATCACCAAAGGAGTGACTATTTGGGGCCTCTCTTCTATTGGTGCGATACGGGCCTTTGAGTTACGTCATTTTGGCATGAAGGGATTTGGTGAAATATATAAAAGGTTTTTTTCTGAATATGATTTTCAGGATGATGAGGTGGCACTACTTCATGGGCCGGCACCTGAATATATTAAATTCAGTGAACCCTTGATCCACATGCGGCTATGTATTGAGGATCTGATCAGAAAGAATAAGATGGGAGAAAATGACGGTATGGAGATCATCCGGATTCTTAAACAGCGGTATTTTGGGGAAAGAACCCTGGAGCTATTTGCTGAAACAATTTTTAAGATAACTGGAAAGGAGATGGCTGATCTCGTTTCTGATTTTGGTCATTACCGGCAAAAAGAATGGGACCTGGTACTTTTTATTGAGCAAATGGTATGGCTACATGAGTAAATCTTTGGACGGAGATATCCTGCGTTTTGGCGAAACCCTGGATGGATCATGGAGTCTGCCTGGTGATCCGGGATATCTGGAGACAAAAGCCGTGTTTAATGCGCTGATCGATAAAAATCCAGGGATGGTGGTCTTTCCAGGTTCACATCAGGATATCATTCGTTCCATCTCCTTTGCAAGGGTTAATGGTTGGAAGGTGTCGATTAAAAATGGTGGTCATAGTACCTACGGTCAATGCCTTTTGGACGATGGACTGGTGCTAAACATGAAGTATTTTAACAAGGTAACCGTGGATTCGCATCTGAAGATAGCTAAAGTAAAAGCTGGAGCCTTATTGAAGGATCTTGATGCTGCCTGTTCACCTTATCATCTCGCGGTGCCATCCGGCGACTGTCCTATGGTGGGTGTAACGGGTTTGGTTTTGGGAGGTGGAAACGGATTTTTGTCGCGGTCATTGGGTTTAACCTGTGACCAGCTGATTTCCGCGGCTATGGTGACGGCTACGGGTGATACCATGATATTAAGTGATCAGATGAATCAGGATGTTTTCAGAGCGATAAGAGGAGCAGGACAGGGTAACTTTGGGGTGATGACAGATCTGGAACTCCGGCTTTCCGAAGTTCCAAAAGAAGTTTTTGGTGGAAGTATTTACTGGCCTGTCTCAGTAGCCAGGGAGGTGTTACGGAAATACAGAGATGTCCTGGTTGGTGCACCAGATGCATTGAGTCTTTATATCCGGCTAAACCAGGATCTGGATGATACTCCCGCCATCCGATTGTACGGCATGTTTAATGGCCCTGTTCCTGAAGGTGAAAGATATTTTAACCCCATTTCACAATGGTCTGGAATTATGCATAATACATTAGGGAAATACACCTATTGGGAAATGCAGCGCATCAATGAACAACCTTCTCATTTTAGGCCAAAATTCTACTGGAAGAATTTCTTTCTTAAAGATCTGGAAGATCGGATGATTGATCAGCTCCTAAAATATTTTTTGGAACGACCTAACCGGTATTGCCGAATAAATCTGGACGTGCTGGGAGGCAAGATCAATCGCATGTATCCTTTAGGGACGTCATTTATACACCGGGATGATACCTATATCTGCAGCATCATAGGAGTATGGAATAATCCGGAAGAAGAAGCTCTATGTAAAGCGTGGTGTTTTAATTCCTGGCAGGATTTGACTCTAGGTAAGCTGCGTAGTTATCAGAACTATGCGGATCCATTTCAACCTGATCCTCCCGGATCTTATTTTGGTGAACGGTTGGATTTTCTGGATGGATTGAAAAAGAACCTTGATCCGGAAGATCTGTTTATGGGAACATTGACAACTCCTGATGACAGAACTTAAACTGTTAAGTTGCTATCACGACATTATTTAACTATTTTGATGCTCTAATAATAGTTCAAATGAAACCAAAACAGCTCCATAAATCAAAACATTCGACGATTCATCATCATGATGGTGATGGAATTTGTCAAATATCCCTTACAGATTCCATTATTGATGAGGCAACCCTGAAGCATGAATTGTTGTTACTTGCTGCTCATACCCAGAAAGATGGCATTTCAAAAGTATTGATTCATAATCATGAACTTCAACATCCCATCAGTTCAGAATTTCAGCAATGGGCACATACCAGTCTTGAACTTCCATTACTGCAGTCAGGAGTGGATAAAATTGCTATTGTTCATCCAAAAAATGAGAACGTATTCGCTTTAATACATAACAACGATACTAAAAGAAAGAGGTATTTTTCATCTGTGGATGATGCCAAAGCCTGGCTTAAAGAATAATTTACCCAGACTATTTGCTTTTCCTGGCACAAACAAGATGGTAGTTCCACAGGTCTAATTTTAAAGCACGGTATTGATAAAAAGCTGCTTTCTCTTTGGAGTTGAGTTGATTCCTACCTGAATCAATCAGGTTGAGTACACTTTGCCCAATGAAACCAGGCAGGTACTGAAAGTATAAACTTCTGGATGAAGGAGTAATATTCTCTGTAATGTTACTTGAAGTAATACGACGGAAACCAGCTTTACCGGTCTTGTCAAGAAAATCCGGCAGGCTTTCAAACCTGGGAATAGCGACACAGTCCGCCCACTTCTGCATCCAATTATTTTTATCTCGGGAGGCCCCATTGTTTCCAAAAAAATCTGCGACAACCAGACGTCCCTTCGGTTTCAGTAATCTATATGCCTCCTGCAGGAATGCCAATTTTTCCTGGGCATGACAAACACTCTCAATAGCCCATACTACATCAAATGTCTCATCAGGAAAGTTCGTCTGATTGAAGTTGCCAACCGAAAACTGTAGCCGGTCAGTTAATTTGTGTCCTGCCGCCATCCGACGAGCAAAGTGAACCTGCTTCTCACTCAAAGTGATGCCCTCTACCCGGCAATCGTGATTTTTTGCTAGAAAAATAGCAGAACCACCAATACCACAACCGGCGTCCAGGACCAGATCCTTACGTTTGATCCGGGCAACTTTTGCCACTTTTCGATCCAGATTTATTAATGCCTCCTTATTATTTGCTGTTTGTTTATTCCAATACCCGTAGTGCATGCTTAAATGTGAATTCAGATGCCAGGTCGCCTGCAGGTCACGATGACAATCATCATAATACCGGATAATTTGTTCTTCTAGAATGGCAGTTGACATGTTGAGTAAGGATGAGAATGTTGAGATCAGAAGGAAGTTAGTAAATTAATCAATAAGCTGGGCTTATGAGAAGGTACTATTTTACCCAAACCAGATTATATGCGTTCGGGCTGTCCAGTGCTGAATATCGAAGTCTATCATATTAGTGATGAGCTTATTTTTCGTCTGATCAATCTGGGATCTGACGTACTGGCGTTGAAGCGTCAGTAGAGCGAAACCGATCATAGTACTCACTGCGTGAAGCTTTCGAAGATTACACCGTCGGACAAAGCCTTTGGCGTCGGGCCGATGAGAGGGTGGAAAAGAAGCCATCAAAGGTGTTGGATATTTGAAAATGCAGCACGGGGATCTGGGACGGAATCAAGGTGTTTGTGAAACATCCGCTGAAGCTTAATAATGCGCTATAAAATTTGCAGGAATATCTTTTCGGCGAAATATTTATTATTCCGATAAACGGCATAATAAAATAATTTAAATGTCCTGTTGTCAGGTCTGACATTTTTTTGAGTTTACATAGTTCATCGGCATTTTTGATCGTTTGATCCGGGACTTTCTACAGAATAGCAAAAAACTATGGAAACTTTTAACTTTACTAAAGTTTCCATGTTACCTTTGAAGTGAAAATGAAATTGGAAACAAGAATTTGCACCAAAGTCGAGCAGCTATTTCTGCGATTCGGGATTAAGAGTGTTAGCATGGATGACATTAGTCAGTCATTAGGAATCTCGAAGAAGACTTTATATCAGGTGGTTCCCAACAAAGCAGGATTAATAAAGACCATACTGAAGCGCTTTCTGGAAGAGGAAAATGTGCGGATTAATGAATTGAAGGATGAAGCTCAGGATCCTATCCATGAATTAATTTTGATCGCAAAACACGTCAGCTCCATTTTGAAGAGAATGTCACCGGTAGCTATCTATGATCTTAAAAAATATTATGTAGAAGAGTGGAGAGCAATGGAGAGTGAGCGAAGTAATCTTATTTTAACAGACATAAAAAATAATCTGCAAAGAGGGATGTTGCAGAATTTATATCGGGATGATCTTGATTCCGATCTTCTGGCTAACCTGTATCTCCGGATGGCGACTTTTATTACGGATGAGAAAGTTTTTGAAACACCTGCTTCCAAACGGGAACAAATGTACGGTGAGTTTGTAAAATACCACATCCGGGGAATCTCAACCTCTAAAGGAATAAGGCTGCTTATTAAGTATGAACATCTACTAAATTCATAATATGAGGACAATTTTTATCTGGATGAATGTATTCCTCTTTATCCATAGCACCTGGTCGCAGGTGCGAACTTTTACCATGCAGGAAGCCATCGAATATGCGCTCGAAAACCATAATGATATCAAGGCTGCTATGCTCGAAGTGTTGGATGCAACCAGCAATATAAAAGAATATACGGCCTCAGGTATGCCAAAGATTAATGGTAATGTTGAAATGCAGCATTTCATTGATATCCCTACTTCGATTATACCAAGAGGTAGTTTTTTTGAGGGAAATCCAGGACAGAATATTCCACCAAATCCGGCAGAGGATCTCGAGGTTCAATTCGGGGTAAAGAATACGGTAGCGGCTTCATTGTCTGCTGATGTGCTATTATTTGACGGATCTTTTTTCGTGGGTTTACAGGCCGCGAAATTATTTAAGGAAATGGTGTCGCAACAGACAGAAGTAACTAAAGATGCATTAGCCGTTAATGTAGCCAAGGCTTTTTTAGGTGTCTTGTTTGCCTATCGAAATGCAGAGTTGATCGAAAGGAATATCGAAAACCTTCAGTCTACTTTAGATGAGTCAACTCAAATATATCTGCAGGGTTTTTTGGAAAAATTGGATATTGATCGCCTGCAACTATCCTTAAACAACCTCAAACTCGAAGAGGAAAAAGTCATAAGCCTTATAGATCTCAATAAGAACATCCTGAAATTTAGTATGGGATTACCCCTTACTGAGAACATAGGAGTGGCAGGTGTTTTGGAAGATGTCATGATGAGTCAGTATGATCAGCTGACTATTGATCAGATCCAATCGACTTATGAAAACCGGTCTGAATATCTGGTGTTGCAGAAGGCAGATGCCTTAAACCAATTAAATATAAAGCGATTGCAATATGAGTACTTGCCGGTGCTCCGGGGTTTTGGTAATTACTCCCAGATTTTACAGGGAAATAGTATTTCCGGCGGACGGTGGTTTCCAACCACAATCGTTGGTTTAAGCCTGCAGGTTCCGATTTTTGATGGATTTGATAGGTCATCCAAAATTGAAAGGGCTAAAATTGCCAGAGATAAGCATCGTCTGGATATTGATAATGTGGAGAAGTCAATTTCCCTTGAAGTTGAAAACGCAAAAATTGCTTTTGGGAATGCATTAAGAACTGTCAAATCTGCTGAGCAAAACCAGTCATTGGCACAAAGCATTTATGATACCGCATTAATTAAGTTCCGGGAGGGGGTCGGAAGCAGTCTGGAAATTAGCCAGGCAGAAGGTGATCTTTATACAGCACAAGGCAGATATATTACCTCCCTCTATGAACTGTTAAGTGCTAACATTGATTTAGAAAAATCACTTGGTAATCTTTTAAAATAAAATGAGAAACAGCCAACTATGAAAAATATTTTATTTGTAAGCATTGTGGCATTTATGCTCGCTTGTCAGCCACAGTCAGATGTCCAGATTCCCGAAGATCTTCCTGGATTGAAAGCACTGCTGAAGGAAAAAAAGGATCAGCAGAAATCTTTGGGTGATGAAATTGTTGAAATTGAAAAATTGATCCATTCTCTCGACTCCAATATATTTGAGACAGCAAAATTAGTTACGATCCTTAAACCGGAAATAAAAGATTTTAAGCATTTTGTTACGATACAGGGTACTGTGCAATCGGATGATATTGTCAATGCGAGTAGTGAAATAGCCGGTCGGATCATGGACTTAAAAACCGATGAAGGAAAATATGTAGAGAAAGGTCAATTGATTGCTACGATTGACATTGAAAATATCGAGAAACAAATGTCAGAAGTAGAAAAATCACGAGAACTGGCAATCGATGTTTTTGAACGGCAGTCACGATTGTGGGATCAGAAGATTGGATCGGAGATTCAGTATCTCCAGGCAAAAAATAATAAGGAGCGCATCGAGAAAAGCCTGGAGACTTTAAGATTTCAGCTTACAAAAGCCAATGTTTATGCTCCGATATCGGGAGCTGTCGACGTTGTATTTTTAAAGGAAGGTGAATTGGCAGCTCCGGGGGCTCCTATTGTTCAGATATTGAATACCAGCCGTTTAAAAGTGGTTGCCGATGCCCCGGAAGACCTATTGGGATCGATAAAAGTTGGTGACCGGGTTGAGGTTAATTTTCCGGCATTGCAGGATAGCATTTCAGCAAACATCAGCTCTCTGGGAAGGCGCATTGACCCATCTAATCGGACGTTTACCATCGAAATGAATGTATCTAACAGAGGAGGTCTTTTAAAGCCGAATCTCTTGAGTGAAATACGAATCAATGATTTTACTGAAAAGGGAGTCCTTGTAATTCCTTTGGAATTAGTGCAACAGGAAGTTGGAGGCAATGACTTTATCATGGTTACTGCCAGGGAAGGTGATAATATCCGGGCAGAGAAACTTTATGTTGAGACAGGAAATAGTTACGCTGGAGAAATTGTGATTAAATCCGGCTTGGAAACTGATCATGAATTAATTATGACCGGAGCAAGGGGACTTGCAAATCAGGAACTTGTTGAGATTGTTAATCGCGAAACCAGCAAATAATGTCGGAGAATGTAAAAAAGAAGTTACGTCAGTTTAGCCTGACATCATTGGCGGTGGATAACGCCACGTCCGTTTTTATTCTGACTTTTATGATATTTCTCTTTGGATTACAAGCATATAAAAATATGCCCAAAGAACAATTTCCTGATGTGTCGTTGCCTACTGTTTTTATTAATACTCCTTACTTCGGAAATTCCGCATCAGAAATAGAAAACCTGGTGTCCCGGCCTATTGAAAAGGAAATTCAATCAATCACCGGATTAAAAACCGTGAGTTCTACTTCCATGCAGGATTATTCAGTCATTACAGCTGAATTTAATGCAGATATGAAGATGGAAGATGCGGTAAGGAAAGTAAAGGATGCTGTTGATAAGGCAAAAGGAGAGCTACCTACCGATCTCGACGAAGAACCAACTGTGTTGGAAATCAATACAGCAGAAATCCCCATTATGACGGTCAATATGTCCGGCAGTTTTACAATGGATGAATTGAGAGGTTTTGCCGAGTTGATGGAAGAGCAGATTGAAGAGGTTACGGAGGTGTCCAATGTGGTCATTAAGGGAGCCCTGGAAAGAGAGGTAAAGATCGATGTAGATCTGCATAAAATGCAGTCTTTGCAGATTACATTTCGTGACCTGGAGAGTGCAATATCGATGGAAAATTTGAATATGTCGGCTGGTGAAATTATTAATAGTGATTTCAGAAGGGCAGTAAGGGTCATGGGTCAATTTAAGGATGTTGATGAGATCAGAAATGTGATCGTCAAGAGCGAAAATCAACGGGCTATTTATTTAAGAGATATTGCTAAGGTATCTTATGCATTTCAGGATAGAACCAGCTATGCCCGTTCAGACAAGGCCCCGGTGGTATCCCTGGATGTAATTAAAAGAAAAGGAGAAAATTTGCTGGATGCTTCCGATCAAATAAAAGTGGTCATTGATCAGGCGAAGGAGTTATTACCGGATGATCTGAAGATAAGCGTCTTTAATGATCAGTCGGTTTACACCCGAAACGAAGTATCCAATCTGGAAAACAGTATCATCTCCGGGGTGATCCTCGTGGTTTTGGTTTTATTGTTTTTTCTGGGATTGAGAAATGCGTCTTTCGTCGGTTTGGCTATTCCTCTTTCCATGTTAGCGGGAATTTTGTGGTTACAATTGACAGGTGTGACGTTGAATATGGTGGTTTTATTTGCCTTGATTTTAGCTCTCGGCCTTTTGGTAGATAATGCGATTGTCGTAGTAGAAAATATTTATCGCTATATGCAGAATGGCTGGAATAGTAAAGATGCGGCAAAGTATGGTGCAGGTGAGGTGGCATTTCCTATTATTGCGTCAACAGCGACTACATTGGCTGCCTTCATACCATTGGCTTTCTGGCCGGGCCTCATAGGTGAATTTATGAAGTACCTACCGATTACACTGATCATCGTCCTGACCTCTTCGCTGCTGGTCGCACTGGTTATTAATCCGGTTTTTACCAGCCGGTTTATGAAGATCGATTCAAGAGCAGATGAGCTGGTAGTTAGGAAAAGAAGACGTCGTAATACGGTGATTCTGGCGATCATACTTTTTGTTTTGGCAGGCTTCAGCCATCTGGGAAGCATTGATTGGATGAGAAATCTGCTGGTGATTTCAGGATTAATTACCCTACTGAATTTTTTTATTTTAAGACCTGCCGCATTTGCGTTTCAAAATCATGCCCTGCCGATTATGGATCGGGTTTACAATCGATTTATTCGGGCGGCACTTCGCAAATTTGTTCCGTATTTCATTTTTGGAGGTACCTTTGTTTTATTATTTGCCGCGATCGGTATTTTAGGTGCCAATCAACCAAAAGTGATATTTTTCCCCGTTCCGGAACCTTTCTATATCAATGCTTTTATCGAATTGCCAATCGGTAAGGACATCGAGGCCACTAATGACCTGGTTTTAGAAGTAGAAGATAATATACACAACACACTGGAACCGTACAGACACATTGTGGAAGAAGTGTTAACCCAGATTGGAGAAAATACTGCAGACCCTAACAGCCCTCCGGAACCAGGTGTCACTCCTCACAAAGCCCGGATCACGATATCTTTTGTAAAGACACAGGATCGCGGTGGTCTCTCTACCAAAGCAATTATGGAGGAAATCCGGGAAAACCTACGAGGGTACCCGGGAGTCACTGTCGTAGTAGATCAGAATGCATCCGGTCCACCGACAGGTAAACCCATTAATCTTGAACTAAAGGGAGACGATATCAATCAATTGACTTCACTTTCTGAAGATGTGATTACCTTTATCAATACTCATAACATACCGGGAATAGAACAATTAAAAGCTGATGTACAATTAGGTAAACCCGAGTTGATCATTAATGTAAACCGGGAGGCTGCCAGAAGGTATGAAGTATCAACTTTCGATATAGCGAACACTATAAGGACAGCAATTTTCGGCAAAGAGGTGTCAAAGTTTAAAGAAGGTGAAGAAGAATATCCAATCGTGATCAGGTTGGATGAAAAATATCGAAATAACATTACCGATATTTTAAGTCAGAAAATAACTTTTAGAAATCCGGCTGATGGTCAGATTGTTCAGGTACCTATCTCGGCAGTAGCCAGTATTCAATACAGCTCAACCTACAGTTCGATTAAGCGAAAGAAACAAGAGCGCGTAATCACCGTTTTTTCCAATGTTTTGGAGGGCTATAATCCGAATGAACTGGTTGCCGACCTTCAGGAATTAATGCAGGAATACAACATGCCGGATGGAGTGACGTATGCATTTACCGGTGAGCAGGAACAACAAGCGGAAGATATGGCTTTTTTAACTACAGCATTTATGATCGCGATATTTAGCATTTTCCTGATAATCGTTGCTCAGTTCAACTCTATTGCATCTCCGTTTATCATTATACTTTCAGTCTTATTCAGCACTATTGGAGTGTTTTTAGGATATGCATTTACCGGCAAGGATATTGTGGTGATTTTTACCGGGGTGGGCATCATAAGTTTGGCCGGTGTTGTCGTGAATAATGCAATTGTCTTGATTGACTATATTAATCTATTAATTAAAAGAAAGCAGGAAGAACGGGGAGTCGATGATCAATATGAACTTACGCACGAAGAAATAAAGGAAGCTATTGTAGAGGGGGGGGGCACCCGGTTGCGCCCCGTGTTATTAACTGCAATTACGACCGTGCTTGGATTAATACCACTGGCTATTGGCTTTAATTTCGACTTCTTTAGTCTCATATCCGAGCTCGATCCCAATATCTTTATTGGAGGTGACAATACAGCTATGTGGGGTCCGATGGCCTGGACAATCATTTATGGCTTGACCTTTGCGACATTTCTTACCTTGGTTGTTGTGCCAACTATGTTTTGGTTGTCGTACTTAGGTACCGTTTGGTCAAGGAACCTGACTAAAAAGAAGTCGATTTCGCCGGTGATTACATAAAAGGATCAAATATGGAGACGTCAAAGCCATTAAAAGACTTTCGGGAAGATTATGGATTTAAGGATTTCGATATCTCCTCGCTGGCTCCCGACCCTCTTGATCAACTTCAGCGATGGTTAGATACTGCCATGCACACCATCGGAGAGATCGAACCCAATGCCATGACCCTTGCGACCGTTGATGAGCAGGGTCAGCCAATGGCTCGTATTGTCCTTTTGAAGGATATAATGGAAGGCGCTCTGGTTTTCTTTACCAATTATCTTAGCAGCAAGGGTCGTGAACTTGCGTACAATAACCGCTGTTCGGTGGTATTTTGGTGGCGCTTATTGCATCGCCAGGTCAGAGTAGAGGGAAGGGTTGAAAAAGTGGATTCAGAATATTCCACCCGGTATTTTCACAGCCGGCCAATCGGCAATCAGCTAGGTGCAATCGTTTCTCCGCAAAGTCAGGTGATTCCCAACAGAGAAGTGTTGGATCAGGCCATCGCTGCAGTTGAAACGGCACTCAACCCCGGACAAAAACGGGCACGACCGGATCATTGGGGCGGATACCAGATTAAACCTCATCGTTTTGAGTTTTGGCAAGGTCATAGTAACCGGTTGCATGACCGGTTTCAATACCGGAAGGAGGATGAAACCTGGATTATTGAGAGACTCGCTCCTTAGTAGTGATAGTTGCTATCCGATTTGTTGAGCGGGAATTTTTTATCTGGGTAAGATGTGATAGTATACTA
Source organism: Saprospiraceae bacterium (assembly GCA_041748995.1). Classification (GTDB taxonomy): domain Bacteria; phylum Bacteroidota; class Bacteroidia; order Chitinophagales; family Saprospiraceae; genus JABDMH01. Next base: position 16,027 of record JBGTCB010000845.1, read on the forward strand.
ACAAACATCTAATCATCCGATACCTTACTCACATCAGTAACTGCGTACAATTTTAATTTTATCGGTCTTTACCCGCGCTTTAAGCCAATTTTCCATTTTCACGATTTCAGTCGTAGCCGGACGTCTTCTAAAGTTGATGTAGGCCAGATAGAGTGTAACGGTATATGAACTGTCGATGTGAGACAAGATCGCTGGAGCAATCGAGATCTCAGACACATTATTATCGATAGCTTTAATCTCATCAATCAAACT
>JBGTCB010000846.1:0-7526 GCA_041748995.1 Saprospiraceae bacterium
ATTTGCTCTCTACTGACATCCCAGATGGTCATGGGTGTAATTATTTCGAGTCCGGATGATGCCAATTCAGCATTAAAAAAATCATAGGCTTTGGCTGCCAGCATTTTATTGCGTCCACCGGCTAAACAGGCGATCACGGGATTAATGATGTGTGTCGTCGATGAGACGGGAAGTCGGTTCCAGGGTTGCTGGGTGAGATAGCGAAATACCAGTCGCATCGGCTTCCAGTTTGACCGGCTGGTCTTAATCTGGCATATACCATCCTGAAACCGTATTCTTGAATCGTCACCGCTATAGAAGGAGAGGTAATGGACAGATTCATTGAAGGAATTGGCCATTGCAGCGGCGTAGCCAGAGGCTTCCATTGGATTTTTATCAAAAACAACCGCCAGACCACCTTCAGGGGTTGATTTCCGGCTTTGAAGGTACGGCTTGACTGTGCGTTCCATTAATAGACGATATCCGCCCTCTTCCTGATGTTCGTCAGCGAGTGGCATCGATTTTTGACCGGAAGGACAGGAATTGTTCTCTAACACGAGCATATGCCGTCTGCCATCTTCATTAGTGACATGCATAAGATCCGCTCCTGCCCATAAAAAGAATTTTGGCTTGTATTCGAGTAATTGCAACAGATAGGCCCTGGAAACTTTCGGATGAAGATGACAGTATCTTTGAACGATCCTTTCCTTTTGTAAATGCAGGAAGAAGTTGACCAAAGGATGAATCGCAGCGTTTAAAGCCTTGGGATACCAATGTTCATGGGGCTCAAACTGCCCGGGTTTTATCAGACGATATTCGGTAGATGACATAGATTATTGGGAATGGGCCAAATTAACATGCATATAGCTACAATAGTACATACTCTCAGCAAGACTCATTTGAAGGTAGTGGTCAGTAATTCTGGTACATTCAGCCAATCTGCTGGTAAATGTAGCCTATTGCCGAATGAGTCGCAACTAAAATTTATCCCAGATTTAACGTTAATGTTGCTAAATTCGCATCCGCGAAAAAAATATAATCATTAACGATGACCAGGCATTATGATTAACACCTACTTTGATCTCATTGATCAAACATATTATTTCCCTCAAGAGGGATTTGATCTGCGAGACAATTTATTACACTTCAATGGTCTGTCCCTTAAATATTTGATCGACAAATACGGCACGCCCTTCAGGTTGACTTATCTTCCAAAGATTGGGTTTCAAATTAAAAAGGCCAAGAATCTGTTCAACCGGGCAATAAGGGCGTATAGCTACCAGGGAAAATACTATTATTGCTATTGCACTAAATGTTGTCACTTCTCTCATGTTATCAAAGAGGCGTTGAGACATGGTGTTCATCTGGAAACCTCTTCTTCCTTTGATATTGATCTAATTTTAAAATTGTGGGACTCCAAATATATTGAGAAAAATATCATCCTGGTTCACAATGGTTACAAAACGGATGATTACCTGAAAAAAATTATTAACCTACGGGAGCTCGGTTTTTATAATTCCATTCCGGTTCTGGATAGCAAAGAGGAGTTAGATCGCATCCTGAAGATTACAAAACAACCCTTAAAGATTGGAATCCGGATGGCTATTAATGAAGAGTCCTCTTCATCCTATTATACCAGCAGACTCGGTATCAGGCCGTCAGAAGTACTTGATTTTTACAAAGAAAAAATTAAGAAAAAGAAGAATATCCAATTAAAAATGTTGCATTTCTTTGTTGACTCCGGCATCAAAGACAATATTTATTATTGGGGTGAATTTAAGAAGGCACTGCAATTGTATGCCCAGTTAAAAAAAATGTGTCCATCCTTAAGAGCAATTAACCTGGGTGGTGGTATGCCCATACGCAATAACCTGGGTTTTGATTTTGACTATGATTATATGATTCGCGAAATTGTTCGAAATATTAAGGATGTCTGCGATCAGGAAGGAATCGATCACCCCGATATATTTACCGAGTTTGGAAAATACACCGTAGGTGAAAGTGGGGCAGTGGTTTTTAGTGTATTGGAACAAAAGCAACAAAATGACAGTGAGCTATGGTATTTGATAGATAATAGCCTGATGAATACCATTCCGGATAGCTGGAGTATTTTTGAACGTTTTATCCTCTTACCGGTTAATAAATGGGATCACGATTACACCCGGGTAAATATCGGAGGTCTGAGCTGTGATCATTCCGATTATTATAATTCAGAAGATCTCAATCAGGAAATTTATCTGCCACGTAATAAACCGGATGATAAAGATCCCTTATACATAGGGTTTTTTCATACCGGAGCCTATCAGGATGCCATTAGCGGTTATGGAGGAATTAAACATTGCCTGATCCCGTCACCCAAACATATCGTGGTCAAACAAGATAGCAAAGGGAATTTTGAAGAATATGTCTACCGGGAAGAACAAGATGTAGATACTATGTTAAGAATACTAGGATATCAGGATAATCGTTGATTCTTTAAAATTACTAGCGTGAACATTACGGAATTTATTAAACATCATTACCGGCATTTTAATGCAGCCACCCTGATTGATGCTTCGGAAGCGTATATAAAAGTTCTGGCTGATGGTAATAAAATGATGGTGACTTTAGCCGGCGCCATGAGCACCGCAGAACTGGGTCTTTCTTTGGCAGAAATGATCCGGCAGGATAAAGTGCATATTATTTCCTGTACCGGCGCCAATTTAGAAGAAGATATTTTTAATCTGGTAGCCCACACCCACTACAAACGGATTCCCAATTATCGCGATCTGAGTCCCCAGGACGAACAGGAGCTTTTAAATCTTCATTATAACCGGGTCACTGATACTTGTATTCCGGAAGAAGAAGCTATGCGTAAAATTGAAAAAGTTCTTGTCGAACACTGGACCCGGGCTCATCAGAAGGGTGAACGCTATTTTCCGCATGAGTATCTCTACCAGATCCTACTGGAAGGTAAATTAAAAAACGAATTTGAGATCGATCCGAAAGACTCCTGGCTCATAGCCGCAGCAGAGAAAAATCTACCTCTTATTGTTCCCGGTTGGGAGGATTCTACCACGGCTAATTTTTTTGCTGCCCATTGCATCCGGGGTGAATTTCCTCCCAGCATTGTCAAATCGGGCATTGAATACATGATGTTTCTGGCAAACTGGTATAAAAAGGAGGCGGAAACAAACAAGATAGGATTCTATCAGATAGGTGGAGGCATAGCCGGAGATTTTCCAATTTGTGTAGTACCCATGTTGTACCAGGATTTACGAATTTACGACATTCCCTGCTGGTGTTATTTCTGTCAGATCAGTGATTCCACTACCAGTTATGGATCCTATTCCGGAGCAGTACCCAATGAAAAAATCACCTGGGGAAAACTGGAAGTAGAAACTCCCAAATTCGTTATCGAATCGGACGCGACTATTGTGGCTCCTCTGATGTTCGCCTATGTTTTGGGCTGGTAGGAATAGCCACACAAACAGATGCCTATTCATCTCTATCACTGGGACTGACGCTGTCCACTGAAGACTGCCGACGAATTATGCCTGTAGGCTTTTGAAATACTCAGCGCAGATTAGGTATTTGAAAAGCCTCCCGGGGAAGAATAAAACCGTAAATGTCTTCGTCAATTGATCGATTTCCACCTTGTCTCTCATAAAATAAGACCTGGGTAGGAGCTATTCCACAGCAGGGTAAATCTGATTGCAGGGGTCTCATAAGCTGAAGTTTATCGTTACCAAAACTGACACACCTTACCTGGTGTCTAAGTAATAGACCACAACCAATGAGACCCTCGATTACGAAGGATCTCACTGGTTTATCAGTAAAGCAGGGGGGAAAATCTCATTGATAAACCTCTAAGAATTCTATTTTACACACATAACCTCCATGGTAGTACATAGTTGTACAACCCTGGATCCAATATCCAAGAGATATCCTTTATATGTATGTTCGTACAATTACTCGGCAACTGTGGAAATTCCTCTTCAGAATTTCCCATCCTTTGGGCAAAGGTGTTTTTTAAGAAATGGGGTCTTATAATAAAAGTCGTCAGTCAGAACTATTGCTTAGCGCTCCTTCCTGATTTCTTCGATTCAAAGATATGATTAATGTAAAAAAGAAATCACAAAATTGCAAATTTTTAACACATTACATTTTGTTGTAACGTGTTGTTTATCTGCCGGTTACGCTGATAAAAACGAAAAAAACGCACCCACCGGAAATATTATATCGATATTTTAATTTATTTGTTTTTTAACAATATAATATGAATTTTTCCTGATTAAATTCGAAGCGGGGTCCCAGCGATATCTATACTGAGGTTGTAGATTATCATGAGTCTTGTTGATCGCTCTCCTTTCCGACTGTCTGTATATCCACTCATTTGCTATCTTGAAAGAAAATTAAATTTGTCACATCAACTCTTTCTTGCCGATTTAAAAGCACATTGCCGCGGGGAAGTCCTGTCAGACGATCTTAGTTTAAGTATCTACTCGACCGATGCCAGCATTTATCAGATTCGACCCATTGTTGTTGTGGTACCAAAGGATGAAGCAGATACCATCAGAGCCGTCAAAATTGCGGCTGATCACAACGTAGCCATTGTTCCCCGTGGTGGAGGTACTGGTCTTGCCGGTCAGGCTATTGGTCATGCTATGATACTGGATTTTTCCAAATACTGCCGGAACCTCATTGATTTTAATCCCACAGAGCATTGGATCATCGTAGAGCCGGGAGTTGTGCGGGATGAGCTCAATCAATTTCTGAATCCTTATGGACTGCACTTTGCACCTGATCCGGCTACCGGCAGCCGGGCAAATATCGGTGGTATGATTGCTAACAATTCATCAGGCACCAAGAGTATCATTTATGGTAAAACCATTGATCATGTCCTGGAATTAAAAGTATTATTAAGTGATGGCACCATTCTGTTTCTAAAAAACAGAACGTATGAGGAATACCAAAATATCAGTCAGCAGGCCATGCGGGAAGGTGAGATATACCGCTCCTTTAAACGCATCATTGACAACAATGAAAGATATATCCGGACAAATTTTCCGAAAGTGATGCGACGGGTAGGAGGTTACAATCTGGATGAATTCATTGATACCGACCACTGGAACCTGAGTAAATTAATCGTGGGTAGCGAAGGCACCCTGGGCATCGTATTGCAGGCTAAAATTAATCTGGTACCACTTCCCTCCTTTAAATATGTCTGTCTTAGCCATTTCACCACCATGTACTCGGCGATCAGCGCAGCCCAAAGAATGGTTCTATTCGAACCTGCCGCGATAGAGATCATCGATAAAACCGTGATGGATTTAAGCCGGCGAAACCTGGCGACCAGAAACAGTTGCCGGGTCATAGAAGGTGATCCGGCTGCCGTACTAATTGTAGAATTCCACGGAGACACGAGAAAAGAAGCCTATGAAAAAGCGGAAAAAATGGCGAAAGCTCTTTTGGAGGAAAAAATCGGATATGCCCATCCTATCTATCCCGAAGGACAAGCATATGACGATATCCTTACCGTCCGCAAAAAAGGTCTTGGTCTGATGATCGGTATGAAAAGCAAGCGGAAACCTGTTGCCTTTATTGAAGATGCCGCCATTCCACTAAAACATTTACCGGAATACATCCGGGAAGTAGACGAAATCTGTAAAAAATATGGTGTTGATGCCATCAAATATGCCCATGTCAGTGTAGGCGTCATTCATGTGAGACCCATACTGGATCTTCGTGACAAAATCGATATCGAACTTTTTAAGAAAATAGCGGAAGAAACTTTTCAACTCGTTAAAAAATATAAAGGTTCTCTAAGTGGCGAACATGGTGATGGTCTGGTCCGCAGTCCTTTTAATGAAAGGTTTTTCGGACCAGAACTATATCTCGCTTTTAGACAAATCAAGGAAATATTCGATCCTTCCCTCCTGATGAATCCCGGTAAAATCATTGATGCACCACCAATGGATCATAATTTACGCTATGGCGATCAGTATAGGGATCAATCGCTGAAGACGATCTTTCACTATCGGGAGGCAGGGAGTTTTCAAGCCGAAGTGCACATGTGTTCAGGTGTTGGTGAATGCAGAAAAACCGGCAAAGGAACCATGTGCCCCAGTTATATGGCTACCCTCGACGAGGAACATTCCACCCGGGGAAGAGCTAATGTTTTACGACTGGCGATGTCGGGACAACTCGGTGAAGATGCCCTAAAAAGTAAATCAGTTTTATCGGCACTTGATCTATGTCTATCGTGCAAAGCCTGTAAATCAGAATGTCCAAGCAATGTCGACATGGCCAAACTTAAGAGTGAAGTGTGGCAAATGAAGTACGAAAGGACAGGGACTTCCATTCGCGATCGCTTTATCCGTGATTCCACCCGTTACGCCCGACTATTCTCCGGGCAAATGGCTCCTGTTATTAATCGCATTCAACGATCGAAAGTATTCCGGTTTACACTGGATAAAATTGCAAATATTGAACAAAAAAGAACACTGCCCTCCTACACCCGGGAACGGTTTACCTCCTGGTATGCAAAAAATTATTTTCCACCAAAAAAGATCTCTGATACCGTCTATTTATTTGTGGACACCTATCTTAATTTCCATGAACCGGAAGCAGGAATTAGTACCATACAGCTTTTAACCGCTTTGGGCATCCATACTGAACTGGCAGACATTGGCTGTTGTCAAAGACCCAGAATTTCCAATGGCTTTCTGCACCTGGCAAAATCAGAGGGAGATCAGGTAATCAAAAGAATGGAAAAATTATTTGAATCAGGTAAGCCAATTCTGGTATTAGAGCCCAGCTGTGCCTCTGCTCTGCAATACGATCTCCCTGATTTGACCGATGATGAAAACCTGGCCAAAGAAATACCCCGGCATATTTATACCGTAGCCGATTACCTTGACCAAAAAATACAATCCGGATGGCAAATTCCGGTACCGGTTACATATGAAAAAATTTATCTGCATGGACATTGTCACGAAAAAGCCCTCTATGGTATAGAATCTATTAGGAGAATCATCCTCAGCGCGGGCGGTACTGTACAAACCATCGACTCCGGTTGCTGTGGCATGGCAGGATCATTTGGTTATGAAAAAGAGCACTACCATTTATCAGAAAAAATCGGCCGTGATCGCTTATTTAATGTAATTAACCAGACAGAGACGGACAGCCTCATTATTGCAGATGGATTTAGTTGCAGACACCAGATTGAGCATTTCACCGGTAGAAAAGCCTATTTCTGGACGCAGGCTTTCGGAGGTGAATAGACGGGAGACGGAAGACGGAAGACGGAAGACGGGAGACCGGAGACGGAAGACCGAGGTCCGAAGTCCGGAGACGCAAGGTCCTGACATCGACGAAGGAGATCGTCAGGAGGAGACCGAAGACGGAAGACCGGTTTCCCGAATCGCGGTGTCGCACCTCAAAGGGGTGACATCGCTCAGAGTCGGAAGACGTGAGACCGAAGTCGGAAGTTCACCCAACCCTTAGTTCTGATATTATATAATATAGATTTTGCTCTCTCTTATATTATAAAAAAACCTTACTTT
>JBGTCB010000847.1:0-7037 GCA_041748995.1 Saprospiraceae bacterium
CCTGGCCGATAAATGGATAGTGTGATCTGGAGATTTATTTTGGATCATTTTTCGAGTTTATGATTGCCATTGGATTTTAATTCAATGATGTGATGGGTTGATTTGTGAAATGAGAGATCAAGTCCAAATGAATAGCCGTGCAATTCAAAGCCAGCGGAAAAGATCCGCCTCTACCCTGCCTACTGGCCCGCGTGCCATTGACATCCTATGATACCTGGTTGACCGTAGCAGACAGGCTTGCCGAAGTGATTCTTTGTAGGCTATTATCTCAATCAATATCCGTTCTTACCTTTTTGTCCGCCCTGTTCAATTGGACCGCATCAATCATTTGTCCAAAAACACTCTTAGATGCCGGCTGACCATATGCTTCGGGATGAAGGTATAAGCCTCGCTCATTGGGTGCTTTGTTGACTTCTTCTTGAATACGGTTTTTAACCGCATAAGGGTCTTTTCGAATCCCGGTCACCTGCCAGCTAACTTTTACCGAGGGTTCATTGGTTTTAATGACAAAATGATTATCGGAAACCTCCTCGCTTACAATGGCCTGAGCAAATGTGCCGATCACTGTCAGTTGGTAGCGAAAATCCTGATTAAGTGACATAAAGTAGGTGGGCAGTTCCACTTCGGCCAAGCCGCTGGCATCAGTGGTGATATTGCCGTTGTAGACATTCATCATATCAGGTGATTCCACAAAAGAGTGGTAGAGGTATTTGTTCTCTGGATCAAGTGGGTGATCTATCTTGAAAGAACCACTGCCCTTGGAGAGCGTGCCAGAAATAAAAACATCACCAGAAAATAAACCGGCGTAATTAATAGGAGCACCAGAAGCTTCGGCAATAATGCCATTATTCTGCGCTCCTCCAGCTCCACTTGCTGTAAATCTGCCGCCCGTATTATGACCTGTACCAGTAGATCCATAAGCCTCACCAATAAAACTGGTATTGGAGACGCCGCCTACAAACGAAGACTTCGCATATACTCCAACCCCACCATTAGAATTAGACAATCCTTGTACCCCATAGAATCCAAGACCTTTTACTCCTATACTGTTTCCATTGCCTTGAACTCCTATATTCGCACTATTGCCTAATACCCCTGCCTGACCTCCCTCACCAGCTACTCCAAATCCAAATCCTGCGTCGATGCTATTTTTCCCTACAATAGCGGCAATATTGCTGTTGGCGCCTGCGGTCCAAGTTGCCTGTGCCTGCATGATATCTGAAGAAGAATCGCTGCTTCGAACATCTAATTTATTGATGGCAGTAGGTGTGCCGATACCAACCTTACCACTAATTCTAGCATTGCCATCAACCTCCAGCTTTTCCTGGGAAAAGGATGCCACACTAAAAAAAAGTATTACTGCCAAAGAGACAAATATGTTTTTCATTGCATTTGAATTTATGACCTATACTAAGAGTGTACGCCACTGATTCTTGACAAATCTATATCCAGGGCTGCATGATAGTACTTAGCTTCAGTCGGGTTAACTAAATATTCATAAGGGCTGCAATTTGCTCCAATCCGGTTTCAAACGCCTGTATTTATCAAACTTCGATCAGCAGAATTTTAAGCTGGGGGCCAAAAATGCTAGCATTTATTTCACATCCGGGAAAATAGGTGGGTCGCAGGCAATTGATTATCAGCTACTTACGAATAACATTGGGCGCAATGCCAAATTCTTCGGAAAAACACCTGGAAAAGTAGTTGGGTTCGCTAAAACCAACCTGATAGGCGATTTCAGAAACGTTAAGCTGCGAAGTTTCCAACAGCTCCTTCGCTTTTTGCAGACGAATGGAGCGGATAAAGCGGGAGGGTGTTTTGCCGGTCAGCGCTTTGAGTTTTCGATTGACTTGCATATTACTCAGATGTACTGCCTTACACAAATCAAGTACCTCCAGATCGCTATCGTTGAGACGATCCTGTACTACTTTGACCAGTTTTTCGAGAAAGAGATCATCCAGTGTTGGCTTATTAGTTCCGGATTTGACGGGGCTTAAAATATAGCCTGCCTGGGCATAACGTTGCTGTAGGACCTTACGTAGATCGATGAGTTTTTCCAGGCGGACAAATAATTCTTGCGGGTTGAAGGGTTTGGTCAGGAAGGCATCGGCTCCACCTTTCAAGCCTTCGATCCGGTCTTGTGGAGCAGCTTTGGCCGTCAACAAAATAATGGGGATGTGGCTGGTGCGATCATCCAGCTTCAACGTCTTACAAACTTCATAGCCATCCTTTTCAGGCATCATTACATCAGAAATGATAATATCGGGTATGATCTCAAGGGCTATATCAATTCCTTCCTGGCCGTTTTGAGCAACCGTGATCAGGTAGTGTTTATTAAGTAGGCTTCCGATATAGGTGACTACATCCCGGTTATCTTCGATGATTAAAATCGAAGGTGTTTCCGAATCTTTAATAAAAGTGTTTACGGCCAAAGAGGGAACAAAATTTTCTGATGATTGCTTAAACTCAGATTCGTCCCCCATTGCCGGGTCCAAATGCTTGGTATTTTCATCTTGCTTCACCGCCTTCGCCTCATTTTTAATGGGCAATAAGATCAGGAAATCAGTACCAACACCCAGTTTACTTTCCACCACGATTTTGCCTCCCATCAGGTCTACCAGCTCCTGGGTCAGTGCAAGGCCGATACCGGTGCCTGCTTCCCGACGGGTACTAGAAGCGTCTCCCTGATAAAAGCGGTCAAATATTTTAGGTAAATGTTCTTCTGAAATACCCATTCCGGTATCACTCACTTTCAGCTGCAACCATGTTGATCCAGGTTTTTCCAGTGTTCTTGCATGCAGAATCACCTTGCCACCTTCCGGTGTAAATTTTATAGCATTGCTCAGGAGATTGTACACCACATGCTGGATTTTCGTTTCATCATAATCCATGATCAGTGAGCGTACTTCCGGGTAAAAAGTCAGACGTATTTGCTTTTCCCTGGCCATGGAGTAAAAGGACTCCGTAAGGTATTGCAGGTAATTGATAATGTCTCCCTGTATCTCCTGCATGCTTAAGGTGCCGGAATCGAGTTTCGACAAATCAAGTAGTTGATTGATGAGCAGAAGGAGGTTTTTACCGTTTCTGGCAATCAATGCCTTCTCCTGCGCGTGTCCTTGGATATTATTGGCCATACCCATGATGACCGTTAAAGGTGTTCTAAATTCGTGGGTAATATTGGTATAGAGCCGCGATTTTAACAGATCTAATTCTTTAATTCGGCTAGCTTCTGCTTTTTCAAGATGCCGCCCGACCTGATATCGATAGATCAGGTAAACCAGGCTTAAAAAAGTTACGGCATATAAACACCAGGCCCACCATCGCTTATACCAGGCCTGAAAAACGATAATTTTTACAACTCTTTCGGAAGATTTGTAATATTTGGGGGTCAAGCCTCCACGAATGTGTAAGGTATAAGTACCCGGTGGAAGGTTTTCGTAGCGAAGCTGATTAATTTTACTTGGGGCCGACCATTCTTCCTCATAATCTTCCAACCAATAGGTATAAAGATTTTGATTGGCATTCCGATAATCCGGAACATAAAATTCCAGGCTGAAATAGCGGTCTTGATGAGTCAAATGAATTTCCGACAGGTTAATCAGATTTTTCCTATTCGTATAAAGGGTGTCCTGCTTCTGATTATATCGTTCATATCGGCTGATCACCACCGGGAATGGCTGGCTGTATTTAGCTTTTTTGTAGAGATTTTCCGGATCAAAAGCATAGAGACTACCATCCAGTGTCCCAATGAAGAGGGTTCCATTCTTGGCCGCATAGGCAGGCAAATCATCATAGGCCATGTTAGTCATCGTGGGAAACATAGGGAACGAGGTGAGCACTCCGGTTTTTTTATCCAAACTCATGGTTCCTTTTTCCGTCACCAGCCACAGAAGATCCTCTTTTCCCGCAAGTATCCGGAAGACTCTTTTCAGATGATCATTTGCCGGCTTCGATTGATATGGCCAAATGGTCACTTCCCTGGTTCTCAGATCTATTTTACTCAGACCTGATTCGCCACCATGGGCAGCCCAAAGCTGATCTTCCCCATCCAGGTACATTTTATACATGTAGTTAGAAGGCCACAAACCAGGATTTTTATATGTATGATATTCATTCCGAATGTTGCCCTCCAAATCCAATTCAAGGACTCCCTTCATCCAGATAGCCAGAAACAAGGTATTAGTTGAAGCATTATAAACCATTTGCCTCACCTCCAAATTCGAATTAGGTAGCGCTTTTTTATCTAACCTCAATTCCCTTAAGGTTTTCGTTTTGAGGTTGTATTCATAAAATTCAAAAGGGAAATGATTGACAGCAATCCAAAGCCGGGTATGCTCCGGATTCATGCAATGGGTCAAATAATCAAAATCGGATGAAGGAACTATTTTATGTGACCTTCCTGATCTCAGGTCAATGGCATATTCATTCCAGAACAACGTATGATCCGTATAACTAAGCGCATGAGTCTTTTGCAATTGAGGTGGGAGATCCAATCGCAATGGCGTAAGCTGTCCCGTTTTAGGGTTCAACTTCGAGATGCCATCAAAGTGAGACAGGTACAAATTTCCATTTTCATCTTCCACCATCCCTCTGATGTCGCATTTTTCCTCGGAGCAATCCGATATAATAGTATTGTTGAGATGGAATTTCCTAAAGATATCCTCCTCGATCGACAATTTGACCACCCCGGCTCGGGTCGTGAACCAAAGCTCTCCGGACCGGTCCCGAAAAATATTCAGAAGTGAACTATTGTAAAAAGGGAAGTTGAATTTTTGCTCAATGATTTTATCGGTAAAGTCTTCGATCTTGCCATCAGCAATCCGCATCCTGGACAAACGGAAGGGATATCCCCGGTGCCAAATATAGGCTCCATCGGCAAATAATTTACCCATCATCTTCTCCTGGGGAAATCGTTGATCTTCTGGTAAACGGGCAAATTCCTTTTGTCCCTCTTTCAAATAATACACCCCAAATTGATCTGCTGATTGGTTCGGGCTATGCACAACCCATAGGGTGTTTTCGGAATCTTTGACCATGCTGGGCATGACCGGATCCGGTCCTTCCGGAAAGTAATATATATGGACCCGGCCTGAAGGGCCAAATTCCTCAACCCGGTCTCTTTGTTTAATGAAATAGCGACCATTTCTGATCAAAGCCTTATCGTAATACCTATTTAAATCCAGGGAATCGATTATTTGAAAGGCCTCATTATTTTTTGCTCTCAAAACATAGAGAAGCTTAGCCGGACCTGGAGCCTTCTTTACTGCAATGGCCCATATCGTATCCCCACTTAGCCTTACTTCATAAGATCTACTTAAGTTCTCAGTAGTATGTGTTCCATTGGAAGGAGGGGAGGTGTTTTTAATCTTTCCAGGTGCAATTTGCCCGATGAGCTTCTTAGTAATGGGATTAAAAACAATCAGGCTATCCTGGCTGATATAAAAAAAGGGATTTGTCTCATTGGAATAAAAACCATAGCAGTTATCCAAAGAAAAACCCAGGACCTCATTTTCTACCGTTTTGAGATTATTCCCATCATAGGTATAAACTTTACATGTTGTATTAGAGAAAAACCAAATCAAGCCGGTACTATCCTGAGCTATATCATAGATATAGGCTAACTGATCGCCCTCCGGGAAAGTGATGTTTTCTATTTTGAGATTGCCTTTAAATGACTGGGCTGGGCTGTTGATCGAAAACAGTAAAAAGACAAAAAGGAATGGAGTTAGGTACCGTTTTTTCAACTTTGAGCAACTTTCGTGAGAGCCAATGGCCGGAGTAGAGAATCGGACAAGGATCTGAACTTAACCCTGAGTATTTCTAAGCCGGAGTAAAATACGAATTATACTGCATAAATTCGAAATTCTGGTTAGACATGGAGCCGATATTAATGAAAAAACTAAAAACTAAAGGAGGTAAAACGCCTTATGCCCATTGCCCAACGGAAAAGGTTTAATGATCTAGTCGAAAACTTGCAGGGCTGGGAGCAGATACCTTCCTAAATAAGGTAGATCAGTTTGCTGTGGCCATTTTTAATCATCAGCTGCACTGAATATGATAGAGTCAATGGTGTCAGTTTTTTTTCGACAATTTGTAAGCTGAATATTAATCTTCTTCGACTTCCTGTATCTTGGCTAATTAATGCGTTAAATATCCTACTACTTTGACACAAAATCCCGTGATCACTATTTTTAAATCAATGGGTCCCCTTAGTCCTGAGGTGACAGAAAGATTTGAATCCATTATGCGTCATGACAAGATACCGAAGAACACTGCTTTACTCGAGATCGGAAAAAGAGCAAAATCGATGTTCTTCCTAAAAACAGGATTAGCTCGTGCTTATTATTATCATGATGGAAAAGATGTAACAGATTACTTCGCGACCGATGGTCAGTTTATCGGAGCTGTACCCAGTTTGTTTAACGGGCTGCCAAGTTTAAAAGGTATCCATTTAATTGAGGAATCGGACGTATATTATTTTTTATCGTCAGATTTCGAAGTGCTTTGCTCACAATATCATGATTTTGAACATATCGCCCGCATGATGCTCGCATATGCCTTGCTCGAAGAGCAGGAGCGCATCGAAAGCCTTCGATTCTATTCTGTACGGGAGCGTTATCAACTTATGGAAAAAAAGTATCCGGGCATAATGAATCGTTGTCCTCTTCACTATATCGCTTCCTACCTGGGCACCAGTCAGGTCAGCATCAGCAGAATCAGAGCCGGGGTTCAGTAGTTTTTAACATATGTTAAAGAGGTTTCATGCAGCGAGGCATAATTTTGTCTGCATGAAACATAAAACTGTAAGCATTATTGGAGGAGGCATTGCAGGACTGGCTGCTGCCATTGCCCTGAAAAAAATCGGTGTAGAAACCCAGATCTTTGAAGCAAGTAAACAGTTAGGTGCAATCGGTGCCGGGCTGGGGTTGGGTATCAACGCTATGATCGCATTCAAAGAACTTGGCATTTATCCAGATGTGGTTTGGGAAGGGAGAGCACTTTCATCATTTTCCATATACGACCAATTGGGAAATCGC
>JBGTCB010000848.1:0-4286 GCA_041748995.1 Saprospiraceae bacterium
TGATATTTCCAAATTCAAGTAATGGGCCTCCGAAACCTCCAATGATCCGGGCCCGGGAGAAAAGAGTTTCATGTTGTGCACTAACGAGCAATGTCGAAGTAAACAGAATTAAGAATAATGATATTTTTTTCATGTTTGAAAATTTTTTGATACTATATTTTATTGTTAAAAATTATGCATGATTTTAGGTGTAACCTAACATCACTTAATGGTTGTAAATTAAAATGTGGATTGTCAAGGACGCGGTGTGTATAGGACCGACAGAGTTTTAGGGAACCACTAATCTGAGAGGAGCTTATTTTAAATCCGGACGCCTGCATTAAAACCGATCCAGAATTTTGCATTGACAGGATTAATCAGATTGATAAAATCTCTTTCAAAAAGGGTGACATTGGAAATACCAGAACCTACCAATATCCCATTTTCCAAGGTGATCTTCGAAATCATTAAGTTGAAGGTAGGTCCAGCGAATATTTCTGGTTTATCTCTTTCACCAAAGTGAAATAGAACTTTAAATTGATTTAATAGGTTCAGTTCCGGCTTTATAATATGACTTTCCTGAACATTACTCACCAGGATCTCAGGATTTAATTTAAGATCTTTGGATACATTCTTAAAAAATCCGAATCCATAGCCATAAGCCCAAATCAAACCGGTCTGTGGGCCATTTCGCTTAAAATTAGTGCCGACCTGGAAAATATTGTAAAAATGTCTGGTGCCTAGTTTAACCGCTAAATTGCCATAAATTGCATCACCCATGGAGATTTCGACCTTATTGTAACCACGTTTTATCAGGTTTAACAATCCAAAGGAAAACCCGCTGACGGTATCAGCAATATTTATCAGCCCCAGCTGTAAAACGTTGACCTTTTTTGCAATATTAATCAGACCGGCTATCTGGACATCAGCATTTTCCGCTACATTACAAAACCCTGAAGTTTGAAAATAGACCGAACCCAATGAAAGGTTAAAAAATCCAGCTACCTGTCCTCCGGTGACATTCCTGCCTGCATTAAAAAGTCCTGCCAGCTGATAACTTCGGCTGATACGACGGTTTAAATTGAAGCCTCCTGCGATTTGGACACCATCTGTCTGCACATTGACATTTGCCATTCCTGCAATTTGCAGACCCCTCATAATGCCCTGATCATAATTGCTGAATCCCGCGACCTGGATACCCTCAACATTTCCACCAATATAATTTGCAAAACCTGCCAATTGGAAACCTTTTACATCCCGCTTTACTGCGTTGGCAAAGCCTCCAATTTCAACTCCCTGTAGACCTCCGGTATATCCTGCCAAAATATTAAAAGAAAACCGGTTGATTTTGCCTCCTTTACGGTCAAACAGAGATCTTGCAGGAACAAATGATACCTGAGCCCATTGGATTTTTTCCTCCCTATTAAAGGTTAGTCCGATGGCTTCGTACTTACGCTGACTATGGCTGATCAACCTGGTCTGATCCTGTCGGTTGATTTTCGAAACACTATCTACCTGAGCCCTTGTGTCAACGCCTGCCACCTCTTCATCGATCACAATACTCTCTGCCTGCGATGAACCTATAGCCGGGAAAACAGTGCCATCAGACCCTGGAGTCGTCAAAACCTGATTTCTTTCCGAGTCTGTCTTTCGAAGAGGATCATAGTTTAATACTACCCGGGTACCTCTTTGCCGGTAAATAATGCCGGTTTGAGACCCTAGATCTTCCAATACTTCGATGAGTGTTTTTCGATCAAAACCCAGGGCAACCAGATCTTCAGAGGGTACAATATTTTTACTGTAGGAAAACCTTACCTGATAGTGATCCTCAATGTTCAGAAGGACCTCCTCTACTTTTATTTTATTTGAGTCTGTCTGAGCATACAAACCTGTTGATATAAACCAACTCAATAATATGACAATTAAAGATTTCATCTACAGGGAGTTCCATCGACCTCGTAGATACCAGAATCATTTTTATCAATGTGGAGGTTTAAAGCAAAACTCAACTCTTCCAGCATTTCATCGAGATTCATGTTGGCAAAATCCGAATTATACGTACAACTCAATAAACCTGTATTGACGATTTCAAAATGAACTCCATAGTACCTTTCAATCAGTGGCAAAATTTCAGCTAATGGAGTATCATTAAATCTAAATATTCCGGTTTTCCAACTCAAAATATTCTGATCAATTTGCTCGGATCGCGTGATCGACTGTGCTTCCTGATCATAGAGGCCCTGAAAACCCGCGGTAAGAATCTGGCTTTCTGATCCAGATTCACTTTCAAAAGCCACCCGTCCTTCCTGTACATAAACAGTCACCACCTCTCCACCGGATGTAGAACTCACCATAAAAATGGTTCCCAGAACCGTAGTTTTAGTGTCACCGGTAACTACCGTGAATGGTTGATTTTCGTCTAACGATTTTACTTCAAACAAAGCCTCCCCATCCAAATGAATAGTACGTGGAATAAAGGATCGGTCAAACTCAAGTTTACTGCTTTGGTTTAACCATAACATTGATCCATCCGGCAGCTGAAATTCCTGCATTTTTGAATCCGTTTGCATCACCACAAAATCTTCCTTTGTCCCGGTAACGGTTCCCAAAATACTCCAGGCAACTATACTGGTTGCGAGAACTGCAATGACAGCGGCAATTTTTAAGAGTGGATTTCCCCACAAGGGTGCCGTTGTCGACCTGCCGGAATTGTCAAATGCGGCACTCTCAAATTTCTCCCATTGTTGATCAACTGAAGTAGAAGGAATTTCCGGTAACAAACCTGTTCGCTCCCATACTTGTTGATATTCTTCAAAGAACTTTTGCCTCTCGGCACTAGATTGCAGTGATTCCAAAAGATGATCAGTTTCATTAGCTGTCAACTCTCCCGACAGATATCTGATCAATTGTATCTGGAAATCTTGCTCTTTCATTCTCTTATCAATTAATAGGATGCTTATCCATACAGGTTACCCCTATCCCTTTAAAAAATTTTCTACTTTTTTCATCTATAGATCATTCCTAAAATATGTCCACCAGCCAAATAATCCATACTGTGAGGAGATCTTTTAAAGAAGATCTCAGAGTACTCAGTGCTTTACCCATTTGATTCTCAACCGTCTTAACTGAAATATCCATTAACTCACCGATCTCTTTGTAACTTTTTCCCTCATGGCGGCTCAAAAGAAATACACTCCGGCATCTTGGTGGTAAATTATTAATGACCTGATCAATACGGTCCTGAAGATCCTTACTCTCAATCTCCAGGTGACTGTCAGAAGAAAGATTTTCTGTCCTTTCTCCGCTGTGTACAGTTTGTAGTTCCCGCACTTTATTCCGAAGATGCCCAACCGCTTCATGATAGGCCATCATAGCCAAATAACCTTCCAGTGATTGGTGGATTACAAGTTCAGTTCGCTTCCGCCAAAGTTTAAGAAAGACTTCCTGAGACAGGTCTTCACTTAGCTCCTTTTGTCGAATGATGCGATAAATTTTCTGATAGACAAGGGTAAAGAATTGATGAAAAATCTCCTTCATAGCGAGCTGATCTCCCGCAGACAACTTTTTGATCAGTATCTGATTGTTGAGATTGTTCATTTAGGTAGCAAAAGTAAAAACTTATGCTAAAGAACGAATCACCTGGCAATAAGTCTTATTTTAGGCTACCTATATTTCATGAGACTTTCTATTGTTTGCCAGAATTGCTGCAAATGTGAATTCACCGGGTTTTGAAGCTCACCATGATTAAGACCAATGTCTGCACCCTCAGAACCCGCTGGAGTCCGCGTCTTTATTGCACTTCTGCAAGGCTATTGTCTGCAAGCAATCAACAACCATTCTCCTTGCCATTAATCCCTTTAAATTACCGCGAACCTCTGTTTTATGCTAGCACAGGGTCTGATAGCCCGTAAATCGCCATCTCTGGTGAGGTGAGACGTACGAAACCACTGGGTCATAAGTGACTGACCTGACTGCTGTGGCATGCCAGGTAGGAGAGCGACAAAGTCAAAAGCGACGAGAACGGCTGCGAACTTTTTGCAATAAAAATGATGACAAGTATCAGCGCAAGTCTGGCATTTCAACAGCCCTCCTGGGTAAAAAAAACTAAGATCCCTAACCTACGGACTTTATGGGGTGGATTACAGATAAAATCCTGTAGAGTTGTAAGCGATAGTGAAAAAATGAACTTGACGACTGCAAATACAAATCGGACAGACGCACCAGCTGACACACAAAGACTTAATTTTTGCCTTTCCCCCATATTTTGCCTTCTGTCAACGCACATTTGGCACCACTCTTCAACCCAA
>JBGTCB010000849.1:0-4520 GCA_041748995.1 Saprospiraceae bacterium
TTATACCTAGGCTTCTTCCTCAGCACTTCTAAGTTAGATTATTATAACTACAACCACTTTTGTATTAAGGATCCGGGTTAAAATATTCAGGGTTGATTTCGTAGTCGAAATCGCCGTCTCAATTATAAAAAAGCGATCGGACAAATATTAGCACGAGTTGAATATTTCAACAGTTTTCTAAGGTTCAGAGGTAAAATTGGGTGCCCGAAAAAAGAACCTCACGCCTGCTTCCAGAGAAGTAAATGGGTAGTCGTGTAATCCATGTATTAGGCAAAAACTTAGTTCTGTACTTTTAAGTTGGTAAGTGGTTACTGTATCAACTATCAACGGGCTGTCACCAATATCCAGGTATCCTGAATAACCGCGTATTGAGGATGCTACCTGAAGCTTACGAAATTGTTTGCTTATACCTAAACCCGCGAGAAAAGCGTCGTTTTGAAACTGCTCATCCTGATTGGTTTGCCACGCATAAAAACCAGCCATCCAATGAATTTTCAAGGGACTATTTGTGGCTTCCTGAAGCACCTGGCTGAACGACAAAGCTGCATAATAGCCGGGAGTATTTGTATAGCGGGCAGCTCCCTGCATCGAGGATGTAGGAAACCGAAATCCCCATCTTAATGCTATGGTTGTATTTTTTCTGTCGAGAACCTGATAGTTTGACGTCACGATCAGATCTCCTGATGCCTTCTTGCTGTCATAAAAGGTGTGGAAGACTTTTCTTTCGGTCTTCACTTCATGTGAGGTTTGATACCATTCAACCGGAATGTACCTCAGGTCAATCGAGATTTTGCTGGCGGGAATCCAGGTGGCGGTCAATTTGAGGTTAGTAGTCTGATCACCGGGCATAAGATGTCTGGCGGTTGTGAATCCGATACTGTGTTGTTCTGGCAGTAAAGCGTCTTTAAGTTCGGGTACAGGAAGCGCATTAGGACCCATAAATGCAGTGCCATACTGGATATATTCGCTCCAATGGGTCACACCATCCCAGCCTACATTCTCTGCCCACCAATAATGGTCCTGACTCTGGCTCCGGGTGACAAACAGACCAGTGCACAGTATGATGAAGGTTATTCGCCCCATGACCATCTGATTTTACTCTCTAAAACTCATGGAGCCAAGATACGATTGGATTACGGAATCCCGGGCTGGTTGGCTTGTAAGGAATGTATAAATTAACCGGTTTTAACTGATGCTTGAACAAAGCCGGAAACAAATGAACGGCTGCGATTTTTTTATAATATCAGCGCAAGTTGGGTATCTCGATAGCCTCCTAAGCCTTCGACTTTCGTTTACGAAGTACCAGTCTTCCCTTTCGGTACCGATTTATCTCATCATATTCCTGCCAGTGACCATCCAATATCATATCACCGTTCTGGAAACTGCAACGAAATTGTAATCGGCTAAAGGTGCCACCCTCCTTTAACTTTCGGTACGGATCACTCAGGTCAACCAGATATATAGATTGGTCCTGATATATAACTCCTTCTAATTCTATGACTTCCTTGTCACCATTGCGGTCATGGATAGCGACACCTTTAATAACGCTACCTTGATTTCCCAGCTGTGGTCTCAGGTCCAGATTAAAAACATATTTACCATGATTGCTACTCATTTTACCTTCCCAGGATCCGTAGATTGATTCCTGACTAAAACCTGTAAATGGCAGAATCAGAATAAATGAAAGAAGGGTGTTTAGGAAATACATACCCCGAAAATAACAATTGATCGCTAAGTAGACAAAGGTAAGGATGTGAAAGAAGCGTTAATGTTTTATAACCAACTTATTATGCTGTGTATAACCGTTGAATTGCAATTGGACATAATACAGCCCAGCGGGCAAATGGCTAATTTCTAAACGGTTATCCTGAGTTAATTTTGTATTCAGGATCTGCTGGCCTGATAAATCAGATAAGGTGATATCTCCCTTTTGATTTGCGAATTGTCCTGACAATCTGATAATAATCAGATCGTCAGCCGGGTTAGGGTAGATGAATACGTCTTCAATACCAGGCAATTCCCGGGAGGATGTCGTCAGATCATTCTTACAATCGCAGTCGGCTTCACTCCAGGAAAATCCATCTATACAGGAGGGAGGGTGCATCACCGGGGCAACTGTTACGTTGTATCCGATATCGGTAGGCTGCTGATTGATTAAAATGTTTGAAACCATCACGTCAAAAGTCTGGTCATATTGACTGAATCTGCTAATCGAATTTGGGGGCAATTCCCACACCAGAGTATTATCACCAAAACCATTTTTAACCGGTTGTATTTCAAAATCCATATCACGACCTTCACTATCGGTCATACGCACTATGGCATTTTCAAAATTGCCTCCCGGTACAGACAATGACCAGCGTTCTGGTAGGAGGGGAGCGGGAAAATATCCTTCCGAAGGATATGCGATATATGAAAGACCTTCTGGTGGTGCTATTCTATTATGAATTACATACAGTGCATGAGCTCTGTTCGTGGTTCCCATTCCAAAATCCTTAGCCCGACTATATAGTATCCACCTTCGATGTCCAACGGCTCCGTTATTGGCACCTGGATCCACCATGTAAAGCGCTATCGCATCGGAACTATGTGCCCCCAGAGCCAGGTTGGATTTACCTGCCGCTTTTTTACCTTCACTGCTAAAGCAGGTCCAACTATCCTCCGGTTCATGGCTGAGTTGATTGTTACTATGCATCATCAGTGCTGCTTCCTGACACATAGCAGTCAGGCTTGAGTCGAAATCAACTTCCGTAGGAAGTTGGGCCAGTCTGCGGTAATAATTGATCCTGGCCAACGTTTTTTCTCGTGCATCCACGGATACGATGCCGGCATGGCAGCTCTCAGGTTTTCCACTCCAGTCGAGATCTCTGCTGCTGATCTGTGTGCCTGTAAAATATCGTTGGTAATCATCCACCATCAGTTTCCGGTCGCATTGTGCCAATAAAGAGGTGGATAAATAAATGACGATATGCAAAGCCGCAATCCAGGTGTGAAGGTGTTGGTGTATTCTCATGGTATCAAAGTAGGATTTCTATTTCGTAGCCTAGTGCTGCATTTTCGAAGTATCTTATATTAATGCTCACTACGTGAAGCTTTCGATGATGATGAGATGACGGAAAATAAGCCATCAAAGGTGTTAGATATTTTGGATATGCAGCACTAATGATGATAAGATCCTTTGATGACCGGCAAAGTTGTCTATGGAAAGTATTTATCGAAGGACAAAAACCATGCTAAATTCCATCCCGGATTTGGGTTATTTTTTTCGAAGCTCCTTCAGCTGATCCCACATGTCGTCACTGATATGTCTGAAGCCGTTAAATTGTCCACCATTTTCCAACCATTCACCTCCATCAATCGTGACGACTTCACCATTGATATATGCGGCATAATCCGACATCAGATAGGCGGCCAGATTGGCAAGTTCCTGTTTATTACCGACGCGCTGCAGGGGTATTCTTTCGGAAGGATCAAATAAAGAACGGACTGATTCGGGAAATAAGCGATCCCAGGCGCCCTGAGTAGGAAATGGACCGGGAGCAATGGCATTGACCCGGATACCGTATTTTCTTCCCCATTCCACAGCTAGCGACCGGGTTAAGGCGAGTACTCCTGCTTTCGCACAGGCACTGGGAACTGTATATCCCGACCCTGTCCAGGCATAAGTGGTGATGATATTTAACACACTACCTGCGATTTTTTGCTGTATCCAGTATTTACCAATTTCCAGGGAAAAATTGACCGTTCCCTGAAGAACAATGCCAATGACAGATTCGAAAGCCCGGTGAGAAAGCCGTTCTGTGGGTGACACAAAATTGCCGGCAGCATTGTTAATCAAACCGTCTATTTGACCAAGGGTTTCTATCGCAGACGTACAAACACTTTTCACCTGATCCATATCCCGCACATCCGCGGCTAAGGCCAGCACTTTATTGCCTGTTGACTCCTGAATTTCGGTAGCTGATTGATTGAGGACTTCCTGACGCCGGCTGGTAATCACCACCTGAGCACCCAATTGGCTAAAGTAGGTAGCCATAGCTTTACCTAATCCGGTTCCACCTCCGGTAATCAGGATATTTTTTCCGGCAAAAATCGGTTCCTTAAACATTGCTTCCTTATAGTTCATGGCAATTATGATTGGAAAACTTCGTCAAGCAGGGCTTTGAGTTCATTAAGTTTCAACATACATTCAATAGGAGTCATGCTGTTTACATCCAAATGAATGAGGTCCTCTTTAATTTTTATGGCCATAGGATCGCCCTGTTCAAAAATATTCAGCTGAACCTCATGGACAGGCATTTTGGCGAGTGTTTCTTTTAGGAGATCTTTCTTACCTTTTCCGGTGGTTAGCGTTTTTTGTTCTAGCTGCCGAAGCAATTCACCGGCTCTCTTAATAATAGAAGCAGGCATTCCTGCCATTTTCGCAACGTGAATGCCAAAACTGTGTTCACTTCCACCGGGTTCTAGTTTTCTCAAAAAGATCACCTTGTTACCGGATTCGTGGGTAGAAATGTGGTAAT
>JBGTCB010000850.1:0-1741 GCA_041748995.1 Saprospiraceae bacterium
GAATTTTGCATGTAAGAATGGATATAGAATCAAGACTTAAGGAATGATCACCCCACATAACACGGCGCCATGACGATCATCCCGCCTTTCAAAATCAAATTACCAATAAAGTCCTTGATAGAAGGAAAAAATAATAACATAAAAAGTAATTAACATGGGCGGGACGAAGCATGCGCCATAAACGTTACTTGCCACTAAAACCAAAAGACGCAGCTAACGAAACCGAAAAGAAAATTGAACATGATATTTAAAGCATTTTAAAGTTTACTCGATATGAAAAACAGACTAATACTTTGGTCACTGCTCATAGCAGTATTTACAACTGGCTATAGCCAGGAGAAGATGGAAATCGAAGGAGCCATCATCATCAAGAATTCGGAAGATACTACACCCGAGGCTGGTACGATACGGTTCAATACAACTACTAATGATTTTGAAGGTTGGAACGGGCATCAATGGCTTTCTCTTACAAGATTACGAGAGTCTGGAGGTGGGGTGACTGATGCCGATGGGAATACTTATACAACAGTGAAGTTAGGCACCCAGGAATGGATAGTGGAAAATCTGAAGACCACTAAATATAATGACAATATAGGTATTCTTAATGTTACAGATGCTACTCAATGGTCTGGATTAGATGTTTCTCAAACCGGAGCCTGGTGTTATTATGACAATCTAAGCAGTAATAATTCTACTTATGGCAAGCTGTATAACTGGTATGCAGTAAATACCGGTAAACTTTGCCCGACCGGCTGGCATGTTCCCAGCGACGCTGAGTGGACGACCCTGACTGATTATTTAGGTGGGGCAGGAATTGCAGGGGGTAAAATGAAGGAGACGGGCACCACCCAATGGAGCAGTCCGAACACCGGAGCCACCAACGAGAGTGGCTTTACAGGTCTTCCGGGCGGCATCCGTAACGTCAATGGTTCCTTCAACGATCTTGGTCTCAGCGGCTACTGGTGGAGTTCTTCTGAGTCTGGAGCTAATGCCTGGTCCCGGCTCCTGGTCTACTACGATGACAATGTATTCCGGTTCTTCAATGATAAGAGGTTAGGTTTTTCGGTTCGTTGCGTGAGGGATTGATCCCGACGAATAGTCGGGACAGGTTGACAATTTGCCTATTTGACTATTTTATCATACCGCGAAGCGGTCGATTATAATTTTTTATATGAGTCTTCATAGTGATTTGCCAGTATATAAAGCCAGTTATGATTTACTGCTAAACATTTTTGAGTTTACCAGAAATTTTAAGAAAGAGTATAAAAAGACCGTAGGAGAAAGCATCAAGAAAGAAACGATTACGTTGCTTACACTGCTATACCGGGCCAATAGCCGAGTTGATAAAAGTGCTGTGCTGCAAGAAGCGAGAGAACATATTGAGGTGATCCGATTATTCATAAGGCTGATGAAAGATATGAAGCAGATAAGTTTAAAAGAATTTGTAGGTGTGAATAAGGTAGTAAAAAGTGTATCAAAACAGCTTACAGGGTGGCAAAGATCATTGAAATGAATAAAGATATTCCGGCCAGAGTCGGGTATAGCTACGGCATATCCGAGTGTGCATTTGATTAAATCCGGTAATCCGCTGCTACTGTAAATGACCATCCCTTGTGCGTCAAAATGGTGGGTGGCAGCTAAAAATTGATCAGTGATTACTTTTAGCGTCAGGTCTTCCCGGCGGCAACCGTAACAACAATGGAACCTTCAACAATCTTGGTAACAACGGCAACTGGTGGAG